>CALGUT010000900.1 GCA_937920335.1 uncultured Opitutales bacterium | reverse complement strand
CTTTAACTCGAGTGTTATTATGAGATAATGTGTCTCATCAATGTACTGAACCGTAATTATAGGTTCCATACGGATTAATTTTCAGAAATCATAGCATGAGCCAAAGAATAGAAATCGGTGATCTCCAAATCCACCACTCCCTTTACACACTAGTTGACGAAGAGATAGCACCTAAAACAGGCATCGCCACTGACGATTTTTGGTTAGCGCTCGACACTATCGTTAAAGACCTTACCCCACTGAACAAGAAGCTCCTTAACAAACGAGACGCCCTTCAAACCAGTATCGATCAATGGCACACTGAAAACCCGGGAGCCACCCTACCGTCCGAGGCTTATATAGAGTTTCTCAAGTCGATCGACTACCTGTTGCCGGAGCCCGAAGACTTTCAAATCGAGACCAGCGATATTGATCCGGAAATTGCGACAATAGCAGGACCTCAGTTGGTGGTTCCAGTCAATAACTCACGCTATGCGCTCAATGCGACGAATGCACGTTGGGGAAGCCTGTATGATGCGCTCTACGGCACCAATGTAATCAAACCAAGCGACGGACTCGAGACAGGACCTACTTTCAATCCGGCACGGGGAACTGCTGTAATCCAACACAGTATGGAATTTCTAGATTCCTGCTTTCCATTGACCGGCAAATCTTGGAAAACTGTTACAGGTGTTTCACTATCCAAGTCCAACCTGATTTTAAGCTGCGAGAGCGGCGCAACAACTGAACTAACCTCAGGAGATCAATTTGTCGGTTACAATGCTCAAGAAGATAGCCTGACCGAAGTGTGTTTGGTTCACAACGGACTGCATGTTATTTTATGCATAGACCCGAACCACCCTATTGGAAAAGAAAGTAAAGCGGGCATAAAGGACGTAATTCTGGAATCGGCCATCACGACGATTCAGGATTTTGAAGATTCCGTAAGTGCAGTAGACGCCGAAGACAAGGTAATCGTATATCGAAACTGGACCGGTATTATGAAGGGCACCCTGGAAGCCGAGTTTAAAAAGGGTGATAAGATAGTAAAACGAGCCCTCAATGAAGACCGTAATTTCACCTCATCATCAGGAGGCAGCTTAACCCTTAAAGGGCGTAGCCTACTACTAGCCAGAAACGTAGGTATTCACATGTTTACCGATGCTGTCTTAACGAAATCCGGTGATGAGATCCCTGAAGGGATGCTCGACGTCATGGTCTCGTCCTTGGCTACAATTCACGACATCAAAGGATTAGGCCAACGATCCAACAGCGACGCTGGCAGTTTCTACATAGTAAAGCCGAAGCAACATGGCCCGGAAGAGGTCGCATTTACGATTGAACTTTTCGGACGTGTAGAAGAGGCCCTTGGACTTGAAAAGAACACACTCAAAATTGGCATCATGGACGAAGAACGCAGGACCAGCATCAACCTAAAAGCCTGTATTCACGAAGCGAAAGAACGTATTGTTTTTATAAATACGGGGTTCCTGGACAGGACCGGTGACGAAATCCACACGAGCATGAAAGCGGGTCCCGTAATGCCCAAGATGGAGATCAAGCACACGCCCTGGATCCTCGCCTACGAAGACTGGAATGTGGACCTCGGCATCGAAACTGGCTTTCCAGGAAAAGGTCAGATTGGTAAGGGAATGTGGACTGCCCCTGATGACATGAAAACGATGATGGATACCAAACAGGCCCACCCGGAAGCCGGCGCCAACACTGCATGGGTCCCTTCCCCCACTGCTGCAACCCTGCACGCCCTTCACTATCACGCCGTAGACGTCTTCAAGAAACAAAAAGAGCTTGCATCACGGCCTCGCGCAGACCTGAACGCCCTCTTGACGCCACCATTATTGGATCGCGCTCTCAGCGCAGAAGAGATCCAAAACGATTTGGATAACAACGCACAAGGTATACTCGGTTACGTCGTTCGTTGGATAGACCAAGGCGTAGGCTGTTCTAAAGTTCCTGACATTCACGATGTCGGACTGATGGAAGACCGAGCGACACTTCGTATTTCCAGCCAGCATATAGCCAACTGGTTGCATCATGGCCTGGTAACTCGAGAACAGATCATGGAAAGTTTCCAACGAATGGCTGCGATTGTGGATAAACAAAATAAAAGTGATCCATCCTACTTCGTTATGGCCTCAAACTTTGACAATAGTATCGCATTTCAAGCCGCACTTGACCTGGTATTCACGGGTGTGGAAGAAGCGAATGGATATACCGAGCCTGTCCTCACAAGAAGGCGTCGCCAGGCCAAGGCATCTTAAGCAGGGTGTATACACAATACTCAACAGGCACTCATCGAGTGCGGAAATAATGTGTTAATGGATTCTCGAGAAAACCAGAAAAAATACGTCGAAACGCTGGATGCGATCTGCGACGTCTTGATGGACTTATTGAAGAAGCAAGAGGTTGAGGCTCATGAAAACTTCTTCGAACTCGGAATCGGGTCCATACAAGCATTCTCATTTATTGGGAAGTTTGAAGAACGAAGCGGTATCAGGCTCAAGTTTAGAGATTTTTTTGAATCGGCCACCCCCGCTGATTTAGCAGCTAGACTAAGTGGGCACACCGAGCCTGCGAAACAACCAAGCGTCCTCCCCCCCCCCCACGGTTTCCGCGCCAGTCTCAGAACTAAACCTCAATCACATCGAGCTGGATTATCCAGAACCTGGGATCGACGATTCTTTAATTGATCGTTTCCGACAAATAGTCGCAGCGGTCGGACCGAAACTGTGTATCCAATATACTGGGGCTTCATTTAGTTATCAGGAAATCGATCAGCTATCGGATCGCATTGCTAACGAGCTTGCCCGATCTTTACCTGCAGAAGAATCCCCCATTCTGGTCTATATTCCCAACGGCTGGCAGTTCTTCGTTACCATTCTCGGAATTCTAAAGGTAGGAAGAATATTTGTTCCCATAGATACCAATTTACCCTATCAGCGAATTGAGCTTATACGAAATTGCGCTGCAGCAACACAGGTTATCGAAACAAACTCAGCCGCCCCGATTATTGAGTGCTGGAAACAAGAGGAATCATTCGAGGTATTGAACTTCGATTCTTTGATCCAAGGGAACAGTCCGGGATTTTCAGCGGATTCAGTAAATGGCCAAACAAGTGCAGTACTGCTATTCACTTCGGGCTCGACCGGAACACCGAAAGGCGTACTGCACAACCAGAGTACAATCAACCATATCAGTTGGAGGCGAAGCCACGCCTGCAAACTAAGCGTAAATGACCGGTATATCATGCTCTACAACGCAGGTTATATGGGTTGTATTAACGCACTGTTCTCGGCTTTGTTGAGCGGAGCATCTATCCACTATTACCCCTTAGAGCGCCTCGGATTAGAACCACTGGAAACATGGCTGGCCGAGACCAAGATCACGATTTTCCACGCCGTCACTTCAATACTGAGAAAGTTCATGACACAATTGAGCACTCCGGCAAAACTACCCCACTTACGCATTGTTACTCCGGGTGGTGAAGCTTCGCGCTTAGGTGATATCAAGACCTTCAAGAGTTCTTTTCCAGAGCCTGCGACCTATATGGCCAACTTAGGCTCCACGGAATGCGGCTCGCTCGCCTACTTTCCAATAACCCATCAAACGAACATCGAAACGAATGAAATTCCGGTTGGTGTTCCGATCGAAAGCCTGAATTTGAAACTGCTCGATAGCGATGGAAACGAAACTGAAGCAGGTGAAACTGGAGAAATAACGATTGATTCACCGTTCATATTCTCAGGCTATTGGAAAGATGAAGCAACTAGCCCATCCGATCGCGGAGTCCACGCGCATCACCCGTTCCGAACTGGAGATTTCGGCCGGTTAGATGAAGGAGGACGCCTGATCAACCTGGGCCGCAGGGACGGCATGATAAAGATCAATGGTTACCGCGCAGATACCGCTAGTATAGAGAATGCGCTTTGCAACGTGGAAAAGATTACCGAAGCAGCCGTTGTTATTAGAAGCCAATCTCCGACTGACAATCCACAGCTCTACGCATTCTACTGCCCAGAATCAGAATCGTTAAATGAAAACGATCTTCGGAGATCTCTCAGTATGGTTCTACCCCAACCGATGGTGCCCTCTCGCTTCGTTGCTCTCGGACAACTTCCCTATACCTCCAACAATAAAATCGATAGAAAGACGCTGGCGAAACAGCCCGTAGAGTTTCTAAAAACACTCTACCCAATTTATTGAATCAAAGCTATCGAGACTGCAAACGGATCTTATCGAGCCCCGACTTCCGGCACGTATCCATAATATAAGTCAGGTTCTTTAGAAGCGTTTCCTCATCAGCTCTGATCAGAACGGTGATTTCATCGGCAACCGGCTTGAGCTGGCGCAACGCTGGCTCAAACTCTTCACGGCTTAGTTCTGATCCATTTACTAAGAACTCTCCGTCCTTGTTGATTTCAATAACGATGTTCTTGTCGAACTTGTTCTGCCCAGCCGTTTCAATCTTTGGTAACGTTAGGTTTAGAGTCGTTACATTTCGAAACTGCATTGTCATGAGGAAGAAGAATATAAGCACGATCAACACGTCCACCAACGGGACAATATTGATAATAACCTTCCTTGTTTTCCTCGTGAGTTTAGCCGCCATGGAATCTGATTCCTAAAGGGATGAGTTCGGCTGGCTCAAACTGTGCAATCGCTCGATCATCGCGTCCAATTGAACCGTGTAGGTGTCAATACGGCGTTGAAAGATATTGTAAGCCACGAGACTGGGAATCGCCACGCTAAGACCAATCATCGTCGTAGTTAGAGCAAGCGCCACACCACTGATAAAGGCTGTTTGATCCGGAATCCCCGTCTCAATAGAAGTCCCCGCAAATACCTGCACCAAACCAGTAACCGTTCCTAATAATCCAAGCAACGGAGCTGCCCCCGTTACGATTTCGAGAATAACTAGTCCTCGCTCCATGCGATTAACCTCAAGGTTCGTAAAGGCTCGAATCTTATCCGGATCCTGCGACCGGTGATTAAAAAAATCCAGAATCCGGCTGAGCACCGATTCCGTCTCATGAGGATCATCGATTTGTCCAGCGATCACCTTGTCGACCAGTACTTTAGGAAGAATATTTTCCAGGCGGAGAGCGATACCTCGTTCAAAAATGACGAATATACCGAGAATGGAGCAGAGGCCCAGCGGGTAAATAAATACCCCGGAACCTTCAATTATCTGAATCATAAGGCGATGAAATCAATTGTCTTAGATGCGGTCCGACCGCTTAAACGTAAGGAAGTGCCTTGGCGGTAGCGTTTATTTCTGCATCACCTTCAAGCAGCTCAGCAATGGGATCCCACTTACCAGCAATCAATCCACCGCGAGCAGATTCACGAATGTAGCACGTCACTTCCTGATCGCCGAATCGGATACGCTGATTTTCAACATCGATCGTCACCTCAGTCGATGGATTCACTTCAACCGCATCCGCAATCGTCTGAATGTCTTCCTTGGTCGCAACAGCAAGGGGCAAGCCCAATGTGGTGCTATTTCCGAAGAAAATTTCCGCAAAACCCTCCGCGATAACTCCCTTAAAACCAGCTTTCGCAATCGCTTGAGGCGCGTGCTCCCGGGAACTGCCACATCCAAAATTGTTGCCACTCAACAAAATAGAGGCTCCGGCAAAACGCGGATCATTGAGCGGGTGCTCCTTATTCGATCCATCTTCGTTTTTACGAACGTCATAGAACATAAATTCACCCAGACCATCAAAGGTGATGCATTTCATAAACCGAGCCGGTATGATGCGGTCGGTATCGATATCGTCTCCCGGTACGCGAACAGCGGTTCCGGATACTTGAGTAATCTTTTCTAAAGCCATGAGATTAAAATCCTTTAAACGGTTGCAGTTTCAGCGACTCCGAACACTTCCCGTGCATCGGCAACATATCCGGTAACAGCAGCGGCGGCCACCATGAGAGGGCTCATCAATAAAGTGCGCCCGGTAGGGCTGCCCTGGCGGCCCTTAAAGTTTCGATTACTTGAACTCGCACAGATTTGATCGCCGACTAACTTGTCTGGGTTCATCGCCAGACACATCGAACAACCCGCTGCACGCCATTCGAAGCCCGCATCACGAAAAATCTTATCCAATCCTTTTTCCTCAGCAATTTTCGCGACTACTTGAGATCCGGGAACGATAATCGCCTGAACATTATCAGCTACTTTCTTACCGACGATATAACGGGCGACCTCTTCAAAGTCGCTCAACCGGCCATTTGTGCAGGAACCAATAAATGCCACATCAATCTTCGTTCCTTTGATAGCAGTTCCTCCCTCGAATTGCATAAATTCGAGAGCCTCCTCCACGCTCGCCTTCTCAGCACCAGTGAGT
>CALGUT010000899.1 GCA_937920335.1 uncultured Opitutales bacterium | reverse complement strand
TCTCGATATTCATGATCGGGATCATAACAAGCAGCATGACACTCGTTAGACCCAGAACGAAATAGCCTGCGGCATCGTGAACGAACCCACTGATCGCATCTGGACCATGGGTGTAAGCCCAAGCAGTTAGAAAAATACTCCGCAGAAGATTCGTGATAACGGCGAAGCCCATAGCAAATGCGACCAACAGTATCTTTTTTATAGTACTCTTGAAGAATATTGCTCCCAAAAAAGTGCCTGCAAATAAGCACCCCATTAGGGACCGAATCCCAGAGCAGGCGTCTTCAACCCCTACACGACCTGTGGGAAGTATAAGTGTGTTGCCTTCCTGCTCGAGGGCATAGCCGCCCATTTCGAAAACGAAGAACACCACAGTCATAACTTTGTTTAGCAAGAAAAGGCTTAGAGCATTTTCGATAAACGACACGAGAGGCGCGGATATAATCCAGATAAAGCACGGAAACCAGAATAGTAATGTGATTGAAAGTCGTCGATTCATGACCGCTTGCGGAAGCAGGGATTCGCCAATTTGCTCTTTCCATGAATCTGTCGAATCGGGAAGATTTATATAAATCAACGCGAAAACCACCATACCTGCTCCCACCGCAATAAACAGCGAACCTGGATTAGAAGGTCCAGCACCCGCACGGTAAAAGGCTCCCAGACCAAAAATGGCTAAACCAAGAATCAACCCGCCATAAAACCCAATAGGTATAACCCATTTCATAGCTGGATAGAGCTTCGAGACTGCCCAATCAAAGGAAAGCAGGGTTCCCTTCCCCTCTTCAACCGATTTAGTAGATGAAGATCCCATTCCGAACAACGAGAGTATTCTGGGCCAACGATCCCAAACAACCACAGCTACGAAAATCGGCACCAAATAACCAAACGAGTAGTCTTCACGCCGCCCCCACCAATACCATTGATCCCAAGTGACAAACGCTCCGAATCCAATACTTAGAAGCAGCGTGTAAGAAAACAATGAGGGAAATCCCTTCAACACAGGAATATATCGATCAATAAGTCTCATTTGAAAGAAAACTGGAGAAAAGCCCGCTTATTCATTGAACGCAAGCACTTCACAGCACGTCTTACTTGTAATTAACACACTGGTCAAATTGGTTTAAAATCCCGCGCGAATCGCAATAATGACAGAATAACCACGTCTTTTTCAGGAAACTCCGTTAGAATTATGAGTTTGCCTGTCCCTACATTTATTACAGTTTGATCGCACTATTCCTCGAATCGCCGGAATTCCCACTTTCTTCAAAGAAACATGCCTAATCCTTACGAGCACCTGCACGCCTACTGGCGGATGGAGTACATAGAAACTCCCGAAGCGCTGAAAGGTAAGAACCCATTTACAGAGCTACCTAAAATTGAAAATGAACGGGAATCACTGCTATTGCACAGAGGACACACCGGCTACTTGGTCATGAACCGCTTCCCTTACAACGCCGGACATATTCTGGCCCTGCCCTACCGTGAGGTCGCAGAATTAGAAGGCCTGACACCGGCCGAAAAAGTCGAATTCATGGATCTTATCATTTTGGCAAAAAAGATCCTATCCCGCGCACTCGACCCCGACGGTTTCAACGTGGGAATGAATCTCGGAAGCGCCGCCGGCGCCGGAATCCCAACTCATCTGCACGCCCACATTGTTCCCCGCTGGTCGGGTGACACGAACTTCATGCCCGTAATCGGCCATACCCGCGTACTGCCGACCTCACTCGAAGGCATGTGGGATCGTCTGAAGTCAGCAGCTAAAGAGCTAGAAACCGAATAATGGAAACCTCTGAAAAGACCCTCCAGTTTCAGACCGCTCGAGCTGCAAGCCAGCTCTACTGCGGA
Organism: uncultured Opitutales bacterium; assembly: GCA_937920335.1. GTDB lineage: Bacteria > Verrucomicrobiota > Verrucomicrobiia > Opitutales > UBA2995 > UBA2995. Next base: position 14,002 of record CALGUT010000899.1, on the reverse strand, counting down.
AAGATCACACATTTAAAGGAAGCCGAGAGCTTACTCGGTGTAACTCTGGTCGCTCGGGACAACTGGATCCAAGTAACGGGACCCGAAGCATCGATAACGAATGCTGAAAACTTTTTCAACTACCTGAATACTGCCCATTCACAAGGGATGGAGATTAGAAAATCAGATTTTATCGCAATCCTTAACCAAGTGGTAGATGGGCAAACAGAGGCCCTGAATGATCTCATCAACGAGCCACTCGTACTGAATTTTCCGAAAAAGAAAATCATCCCAAAGACGCTCAACCAAAAGCGTTATCTCGAGGCTATCTTTGAAAAAGAAGTCGTATTTGGAATTGGCCCTGCAGGAACCGGAAAGACCTATCTTGCAATGGCCGCTGCAATCAGCTCGCTCCTTAAAGGCGATATTGAAAAGATCATTTTAACCCGACCGGCCGTGGAAGCAGGAGAAGCCTTGGGTTTCCTACCAGGAGATTTGGAAGAAAAGATCACTCCCTACCTGCGCCCCCTTTATGACGCCATTCACGATATGCTGGGCAAGGAGAATGCCGAGAAACTTATGGAAAAAGGGGTTATCGAAATAGCCCCACTCGCTTACATGCGAGGGCGGACGCTCTCAAAGGCCTATGTCATTCTCGACGAAGCCCAAAACACATCGCCGGAACAGATGATGATGTTCCTCACGCGATTGGGTGACAATAGTCGGATGATTGTCACAGGAGATATCACACAGATCGATTTACCACGAAACAAAGAATCTGGCCTTCGCCAAATCACTCAAATCCTGGCTCATATTAAACAGATCGAGCTATTTTATTTCGATAGTTTTGATGTTGTGCGACACCCACTTGTACAGAAGATTATAGAGGCTTATGAACAGTATCGGTCCGAAGGACATCCTGTCTGATGCGCAATAAGCACGATTGAACAGTGAAACTTTTCAGCAAGAGAAAGCAGCTCAACGACACTCCTTCGCCTTCACGGCGTAAGCGTAGGGCGCTCCGTCAGACCTGGACAAAGACCTTCCTGGCATCCAGTCCGGTGGTAACAGGGCTCATCCTTGTTAGTTGGGTTTTTCTGACGATTATTTTTGCTTTCACCGGCGTTACTCCTGCCGGAATCCAGGTGCTTCCAGATCAAGTCTCACGAATTCGTGTCGTCGCCGAGAAAGACTTCAGCTACTGGAGTGACTTGCAGACCGAACGCCAGAAGCAGCTTGAGAAACAGCGGATACCACCGGTCTACCGCTTGAATATGGAGCCTTACGAGATTTTCCGTGATCATATTCAGGAGCTCGTAGACGAGATAAATACCCTTGAGATAAGAATAGCAGAATTCACCCCTGAACAAAAACTGGAGCGCGTTGAAGCATTTACCGTCGGTTTCGAGGAGCGTACTAAAATTCGGCTAAACGTAGAAGAGGTATTGGTCATTTTGGCTCGTACAGAAGCACCGCAACGCAAACCACTTATTGATGATGCTCTCGTATCAGTCCGCCGAATTCTGGGTGGCGGGATCTTCGACCCTACAGACGCCGTTCTCTCAAGAGACCCTGAAAATCTAAACTTCATCTACGTGCAGCGCGACAGCGGGCAGCTCAGACGTCTGGATATTCAGAGCCAGGATATGGCCTACAGCGCACTCAAACGCGATTTTACCTATTTTGATATTTCTCAAGATCTCAATATCGCCCTCTCAAGAATCATGACGCAGGCGATAAAGCCAAACTTGCGCTATGATCAGGACCTTCATGAGAGAGCCCGTGAAGAAGCAGAGGAAAATGCCGAGCCTGTTTGGGTAGACGTCTCATCTGGAGAGATAATCATCGACCCAGGTGAAACTGTGTTGGCTCATAAATATGAGATGTTGCTCGCTTACCAGGACTTCCTACTCGCCGAGGATTCAGCCTATGCATTTTCGCTTGGAAGAAGTTTCTGGGAAAAAGCCTTGATAACACTCCTCTTGGGTATAGGCGTCGTGGTCTACCTCGCCTTGGCAGGATGGTCCAGCCTGACTGATAATCGAAGGGTCAGTCTGTTGTTTCTAGTTATTCTTCTCAACATCGGAGTCACCAGGCTTATTCTCTCAGTCGCGTCCAATAACCCAGAGGCATTTGCGCTGCTTCGCTATATGATACCCGTTTATCTCGGGCCTATTCTCATAGCGCTGCTAATCAACCAACGGGCTGCTATCTTTGTGTCTGGAGTCGTCTGCTTCATTACCAGTCTGATGTTCGGTGAATCGTTTGTCCTCATGGCAGCGATGTTTCTCTCCTGTCTCGTGGCAGTACTCTTTTGCAAAGACGTTCGCAAACGCGGACAGATCGTTCGGTCGAGTATTTTCGGCGGTACCACTCTCGCAATCGGAACCCTACTATTGGGACTGCTCAACGAAGTGAGCTTTGTCATGATCGGCTGGGAGATGCTTATTTCCATCGGCGTGGGAGCAGGGACCGGTATGCTTGTAATCGGCTTACTACCATTCTTTGAAAGTATTTTTCAGCTAACAACAAATATCACTCTGCTGGAGCTGACCGATTATAATCACAGGCTTCTTCGCCGCTTACAACTGGAAGCCCCAGGTAGTTATCATCACTCCCTCATGGTCGCCAATCTGGCCGAAAACGGAGCCTCCGCCATCGGAGCAAATCCATTGGTCTGCCGCGTCTGTTCGCTCTTTCACGATATCGGCAAATTGATCAAGCCCGAGTATTTTGCAGAGAACCAACGCGACGGGGACAATCCACTGATTCTACAGAACCCATCCATGGCCGCGCTCGTAATCAAAGCCCACGTCAAAGAAGGCGTGAATCTGGCGATCCGAAACAAGCTTCCACGGATCATTATCGACGTGATCAAGCAGCACCACGGCACTTCCCTAATCACTTATTTCTACGTCCAGGCGCTTAAAAAAGGGAAAGGGGCGACCAACGAAATTCGAGTAGAAGAGTCGACTTACCGCTACGACGGACCGAAACCTCAGTTTCGTGAGAGTGCAGTTATCTTTTTTGCGGATTCAGTGGAAGCCGCTAGCCGATCTCTTCGGAAGACAACTCCTCAAAGTATTGACGAACTGATCGACAAAATTCTCGAGGATAAAATCGCAGATGACCAGCTGAGCGAATGTCCGCTCACCTTCGAAGAAATCAAGAAGCTTAGAAACAGTTTTTCGTTTACCCTCCTGAATACGCTGCACAGCCGCATCGAATATCCAGATAAAGATAAGGCCAAAGCCGAAGCCCAAAATGCGGACCGGAAAAAAGAGAAACATCCAGATATTCAACCCGTGCGAAGCGCTTAGAATTGATAAAGCTGCCGTAGAGTCTCTCTTTTATTTTTTAGACGAAACAGCCCCTTATCAAATCCCCGATGGAGAGCTCTCACTCGCATTCCTTCAGGAGGAAGCTCATTGCAAGCTGCACGCCGATTTCCTCAATGATCCGACACCAACGGACGTCATTACATTTCCAGGCGATCCAGACGAAGACCTGGCCGGTGAGATTTGCGTATCCATCGATATGGCCAAGCGCTACGCCGAAACTGAGGCAGTTGATTTCTCGAAAGAACTGACTTTATATCTAGTTCATGGATGGCTTCATCTGGTCGGATTTGACGACTTGAACGAAAAAGATCGCCATGCTATGAAAAAAGAAGAGCAAGTATGTATGTCTAGTTTGGAAACGAACAGGCACATCCCTGTGTTTAAATACGAAACGAATGACTGAAAAATATACTTTTCTAAGATCGCTTAGAAATGCCTTTTTAACAGGCCTGATCCTTTTGACCCCTTTGGGCGTTTCACTGTTCGTTTTCGGTTGGCTGGTAAACAACGTAGGTGGTCGTTTCAGCAACAATCTACTCTATTTCATTCCTGCAGAATGGAGGCAGATAGAAGACCTACAACTCATCTGGAATATCCTCGCTACAATCATCGTATTTCTGGCGATTACGTTACTGGGCTACATGTCTCGTTACTTCGTCGGCAAGTGGTTCCTTTCGGCCGCCGAAAACATCTTAGACAAAGTTCCGTTTATCAACACCGTCTACAAAACGGTAAAGCAGATCGTTGAGACCTTCAGCTCACAACAACGGGCAGTATTCAAAAAAACCGTTTTGATCGAATACCCACGACGCGGAGTATGGGCCATCGGTTTCCTAACCAGTGATACCAAAGGTGAGACTCAGGCGAAAACCGAACAAGACCTGCGTAACGTCTTCGTTCCCACGACTCCCAACCCTACCAGTGGTTTCCTTCTAATGCTGCCAGCGGACGACGTTCATGAGATGGAGATGTCCATTGGTGATGGTATGAAAATGATTATTTCTGGCGGCGCTGTAGCTCCTCCCTACCCGCCTGAGGAGAAAGAGGCCACCACCGTCAAAATAGAGAACCCCACCGTCGAAAAAATCGCGGAATCATAATTTAATGGCCGGCCAGACGGTTCATATTTCGGGAATAATCCTCAAAAAAGAGGCTTCAGGCGAACAGTTCTTCAAGCTCACGCTGTTGAGTGCTGAACATGGAAGCATTTTAGCCATGTTTAGAAGACCCAAACGAAACTCCCGAACGCCGTCGCCTGACCTTTTTGACGAAGTCGAAATGGTCTTGGAGAAAAAAGGTGAAAACGGTTTCGGCTTCGTAAAGGAACTCACGATCCAACACCAAAGGCGAGCGTTAGCTAAATCATTTATCGCTTTGGAGCTAGCCTGTGAATGGTCTTCTATCCTATCGAAAAACTTACCACGCGAAACAGAAACTGAAGCTATCTACGTACTATTTAAAAAGGGACTTGATGCCTGGGAAAAGCGAAAGCACCCGGAAGCCATTTTCTTCAAATGCCTATTCGTATATGCCAAAGATGAAGGCTATCCCGTCAAACACGACTGGTTCGAAAAACTCAAGCATAACGAGCGCGTCGAGGTGGCGACGATACTCAACACCCCCATTTCGGAATTGGAACTGAATCCAGAGATCTGCAGAAAATGGAACGATGCGCTGAAACACTATGTGCAACACTATACGGACATACTAATCTAAGCCTTAGTAATTACTCATGCAGGTTGATCTACTAAAAAAGACTGTCAGTTTAAGCGTAGGCGAACTCTCCGAATTCAGCACCGGGCCAGCTCATAGAATGAACCGCAGGTCGGGACAGTGGCGAACCCAAGTCGGCATCCAATGGCATCAGGAACAAGAGAAAGTTTCTCAGCAGGCCGGTGAAAACGGCCAATTTGAAGTAACGCTTAGAGGCGCATGGCCCTACAAGGGATGGAAGTTCAATATACAAGGCAGAATTGATCAATGGATTGAACAAGATGAACAGATTCTGATCCGAGAGATCAAAACGACCAGTTTTGAATTACCTGCCGAAACCGACGAATTGATCGATAATTTTCAATCCTACTTTGCCCAATTAGGAATCTATCTCGTCCTGCTAAAGAACAAACGGAACCAAGAGCTGCCGTTCACGGGCGAGCTACTATTCATAAACATTGACGACGGAATCCGTCAGCATGTAAGCGATGATCATCACTGTATCGATCTTTTCCATACGCAAATCGATGCCCTGTGGCATTTTGTAGAAAGCCAAAAATCGCGAACGAGTAAGTTTCAAACGTCGAAACCAGTCTCCGCCTATGTCGAACTCAGGGTTGGCCAGGAAACGATTCAGGAAGATCTACTGGGAGCTACCAAACAAAGTCCGGTCGTTTACTTCCAGGCCCCCACCGGTTTTGGAAAGACAGGCGTTGTACTGGAATACGCTCTCAACCAAGTCCTCGAAGGTAATACTCGTCAGGTCATTTACTTAACCAGCAAGAGCAGCGGCCAACATCAGGTCATGAAGCAGCTCCAATCGATGCTACCAAGTGACTCGAGTTTATCAGCCCTTCAGATAAGAAATAAAGATGAGCTCTGCAACTTGCCCCTCTGCCGATGTGACCCCGATGACAATCGGCTAAACGCCGGCGACCGCTGGAAACGCTGCGGACTTTCCCCCAAGGCGTTCCTCGAAGATGCAGTCGACCAACCCAAGTTGTTCCGCCAGATTGGGGAAAAAGAAACACTATGCCCCTATGAACTCATGAGGGCCACCCTACCTTACGCAGACCTGTGGGTCGGAGACGTAAACTACTTGTTTTCCCCCCGAAATCGATCGCTCTTCTTCGAGCAACCCGGATTCGACCTCTCCAAAACCCTTTTGATCCTGGATGAAGCACACAACCTGGCTAGTCGTGTGGCTGACGTATTCTCCTATCAGGTTTCTCACGACGACGTAGAACAATGGCACGCGGAACTCCAGTTCACAAACGGTCACCCCAGAATCAGAAAGGCACTTGAAGCGTGGCTGGATATGCTGGAAAAGCTAACCCCATCGGACAATCTGGCTGACTTCATTACCTATGAGGCACGTGACTGCGCTGAACAACTCGCTGCAGCGCTTCAAGCCTATCCGCTTCAGGGAAAACTACTCTCCGAAGACGCCGTGCACTCCATCTGGGAACTAGCCGATACCGAATCATTTTTTAAGAACGCGCATTTGGAGAAACTGGTGTGGTGTTCGCGCCCCGGTCGTTTGAACCTCAGCTGCCTCGATGCATCGAACGAAATCGGATCGATCCTTTCCCTTTGCCAGCATTCGATCCTCATGTCGGCTACGCTCGAACCCCAACCTTACTTCCTCAAGCAGCACGGACTCATAGGCAGAAAGATAAAACCCATCTGGGTCGAAGCGAATACCCCCTGGCGAACAAATGCTTATGATTGTTCCATCGACCTGCGGGTGGACACCCGCTACAAAGCCCGCGACAGACATCACCTGACGACGGTTGAAACCCTCGCCAGCTGTGTGCAATCGAGCAATGCCCCAGTCGTAGTATTCTTTCCCTCTTACAAATACGCAGAGACCGTCAGACAAATAATCGATAACGAATTTTCACATCTTTCAATCGCCATGCAGCAACGGGGGGGGAACCCAGATGAACAAACCCGATTCATCGACGATTCCATCTCCGAAGCCGACCTGATTTTCCTGATATTGGGAAGCGGATTCGCCGAGGGGATCGACCACCTCGGTGGTCATATAAACCTGGCGGTGATAGTGGGGCCCGCTCTACCGGAAGTGAACGCCATGCAAAACAAACGTATGGCCGACCGAAATCAACTCGGTAGAGACGCCGCATTCGAAGAGGTATATCAAATTCCCGGGATGCAGAAAATCAACCAAGCGCTCGGAAGATTGGTTCGTGCGCCAGGCCAATCAGCACGAGTCTTATTTCACTGCAAACGATTTGCTGATCCCTCCTACCAAACATTACTCATGGACGATTTTCGATCTGATAAGAAATTGTATAATACGGACGACCTCATCGATTGGCTGGCAGAACACTGACAAATATGGATTTTCTGTCCCTTTCAGGTTGCGATTCAGAGTAATCCAATTCCCAATACTATATCAAATTTATCTCGTAATTCTATTCTAAGAAAACTCCTCGCGCTTTCCGCTCGCCTCAAATTATTGCCCCCACCCTGACGCTCACACCTAACTCGGATACGAGGATCGATTTTTACCAATCAATATGAATAACAAATTATATGTAGGTAACCTTAATTTTGCGGTTACCCAACAAGATCTTTCCGACCACTTTATGGGGGCTGGAACCGTACTCGAGGCGATCGTCGTAACTGATCGCGGCACAGGGGATTCACGCGGATTCGGTTTCGTGACCATGTCCAGTGAAAACGAAGCATTAAGCGCTATAGAGCAGCTTAACGGAAAAGAACTTCTCGGTCGTGAAGCAACGATCAAGCTCGCTCTCGAACGGGAACGCCGACCTGACCGCAGCTTTGACGACCGAAGAGGTCGCGACAGCGGAGGTTACCGCGGAAACCGCGAAGGCGGTGGTGGAGGATTCCGAGGTCAAACCGGTGGCGACTCACGAGATGGCGATCACGGTGGCAGCTCTCGCCGTGGAGAAGGACACGGACGACGTGGAGGCAACCGCGGCGGCGGCGGCTACAGAAGTAGCTGAGCAAGCGCATCCCGTTTGCGGGATGTTATTCATTCTCTAAGACCGCAAGCAAACAGGCTTGATTTGATACAAGCCGGAGCGAAGGATACCAATTCCCGATGGAATTATTACCCGAACTCGCCAAGCTTTATCCTTCAGACCGGCTTTTCACCAAGAAATCCCAGCTGATAACCTACGAAACGGACGGACTAACCTCTTTCCGATCTGAACCACTTGCAGTGGTCGTTCCAGAATCCAATGAAGAGGTAATAGCAACCGTTCGCCTTTGTCATAAAGCTGGAATTCCGTTTGTAGCCCGTGGCAGTGGAACCAGCCTCTCAGGTGGATCTATGCCCGTAGAGGGAGGCATCGTAATCACTCTGAATCGACTGAATAAAATCCTGAAGATCGATCCGGAAAATCGCTTTACTGTTGTTCAGGCCGGCACCGTTAACCTCAAAGTCAGTCAAGCTGTGGCTGCTCACGGTCTTTATTACGCACCTGACCCAAGCAGCCAGCAGATCTGTACCATCGGCGGGAACCTCGCGTTTAATTCGGGTGGAGCCCACTGTTTGAAGTACGGAATGACAGCCAATCACGTGCTCGCGATCAAAGCAGTACTTGCCGACGGAGAAGTGATCGAAATTGGAAGTGAATCAGGAGACACCCTCGGTCCAGACGCCTCGGGCTTCTTCTGCGGAAACGAAGGCCTATTCGGCGTTGCCCTGGAGGTCACCCTCCGACTCACTCCCAAACCTCAGAGATACTGCACCCTCCTAGCCGCTTACAATTCACTCAAAAAAGCGGGAGATGCTGTGTCGAGTGTGGTAGATTCCGGACTGCTTCCGGGAGCAATGGAAATCATGGATCGACTAGCGATTAAAGCTGCTGAAATGGCGGTCAAAGCCGGCTACCCTCAAGACGCTGAAGCGTTATTGATCGTTGAGCTCGAAGGCGAGACAGACGCGGTTGAAGAAGATTTCAAACACCTGCTGGCTTTGATAGAAAACACCGGTGCGTATGAAACACGAGTTGCGGCTAACGAGGCCGAGCGCCTGACAATCTGGAAAGGCCGGAAGAGCGCGTTTTCAGCAGTAGGTCGACTTTCCCCCGATTACCTCGTCCAAGACGGCGTGGTACCCCGTTCACGGCTGGGAGAAGCGCTGGTTAAGATTGAAACCTACAGCAAGGAATACGGCATTGACGTAGCGAATGTGTTTCACGCGGGAGACGGTAATCTGCACCCCCTGATCATGTTTAATGGTAAAGAAGAAGGTGCACTTCACCGGGCGGAAGAACTAGCCGGTAAAATACTCAAGATGTGCGTCGAAATGGGCGGCTCGATTACCGGTGAACATGGGGTCGGTGTGGAAAAGAAAGCCTACATGCCAGAGATGTTCTCCGAAATTGATCTCGAATGCATGAAACGGGTTCGGGCAGCCATTGACCCCAAGGAAATCGCTAACCGAGGAAAAATGTTTCCTGGAGGCGAAGCGCCCGCACTTTCGACAGTCGGATCTCACCCTCTGGAAAAGGCCGGAATAATCTCACGGGAATAGTCAGAGCTATGGACAAAAACATCACGCGACCTGGCTCGATTGCAGAGATCATCGATCTAGTTCACTCAGAAAGCTCACTCCTACCAATAGGAGGAGGGACTAAACCTTCGCTTACACAAACGGACCAGGAAACGACACTGGTTGATATGCGTGGCATTTCAGGAATCATAGAGTACCAAGCGTCCGAATACACTATCACCGTCAATGCCGGAACAACCTTAAGTGACGTGGTAGCGGCACTCGGAGAAAACGGACAGTATCTACCATTCACTCCTCCGTTCGCTAATAAGGGTGCTACCATTGGGGGTGCCGTAGCTGCTGGACTATCAGGACCCGGCGCCTACCGCTACGGACCTCTCAAAGACTTTATCATTGGCGTTCGCTTTATAGATGGTTTGGGCAATTACGTCAAAGGTGGCGGCAAAGTAGTCAAGAACGCCGCTGGTTTCGATTTTCCAAAACTCTTTAACGGAAGTATTGGCCGGCTTGGAATTATGGCGGAACTTTCCTTCAAGGTGTTTCCCGAGCCCAAGACCTATGTAACACTTAGCGCTTCGTTTGATTCGTCGAATGATGCCATCAAGATCCTGCCGAAACTTCTAGGTTTCGACCTCGAAGGCGTTGAACTCAGCTCCTCTAACGAACTCCACTTACGTCTCGGTTACCAGGAGCCGACCATGGCCGCTCGGAAAGCTGGGCTAGAAGCAATCGTTGGCCAACCGCTGGAGATAACGCTGGGGGTTCACGAATCCAAGCGATGGAGCTCCATTAATGACTTTTCATGGAAAGGCGAAGGAGCTCAGCTTTTCAAAGTCGCAACGAACCCCAGCTCAGCCAACCAGCTTTTAGAAATAGTGAGGCAATCGGACTGGAACTGGCATCTTTCAAATGGCGGCAAATCCCTATACCTCGCTTCATCGGACGCCCCACTCTGTAAAACCCTGGATACGCAGCTAAAAAAACTTCATTTAAGCGGTCTTCAACTGTTCGGACAGACGGAAGCACTCCCCATTTTCGGGCAAACAACCGGACTCAGTTTCGTCAATCGTATTCAAAAAGCGCTGGATCCAAAGGGTCTGTTTCTCCCATTTACTGCCACTGCAGCCGAACCTGCCTGACCACCATGCAACACGCTATCGATAAAGCCTCGCTCGGCCCAAAATCCAAGGCCCTCACACAGGGAGTCGAAGCCTGTGTTCACTGCGGGTTTTGCTTACCTACTTGTCCTACCTATGATGAGATGGGAGAGGAAATCAACTCCCCACGCGGTAGGATTTTCTTAATAAAGGAAGTATTGGAAGGGAGCGTGCCGATGGAAGATGCCCTGGGCCCCATAGACAATTGCCTGGGTTGTGACGCCTGTATTACCGCCTGTCCCTCAGGCGTAGAGTATGACCATTTGATAACCGCATTCCGAGCTAAAGCTGAGAGCGAACGCTCACAGCCACTTGGACGGAAATTGATGCGTAGCATGATACTTAATACACTCCCTTATCCGAATCGTGCCAAATGGGCATTTCGTGCTGGGGGTCTCGTTCGCCCTTTCAAGGGACTCATGCCTAAGTCAATTCAGCCCGCGCTTGACCTACTACCTCCCACTCTTCCCAAAGCGGAATACCTACCTGAAATATATCCAGCAAAGGGTCCGCGAAGAGGTCGGGTTGCCCTCTTGACTGGCTGTGTCCAACAGGTGCTGGCGCCTGAAATCAACCGAGCGACCCTTGAGGTTTTGAGTGCAAACGGAGTTGAAACAGTAATCCCAAAAGACCAGGCCTGCTGCGGAGCACTCGCTTTACATACCGGTGCCGAAAAACGTGCACTGAAAACAGCCCGCCAACTAATCCGTTCAATTCCCGATGACGTGGATGCTCTAATCACCAACGCTGCAGGATGCGGATCTGGCATCAACGAATATTCGATCCTATTCGCAGGAGAACCTGACGAAGCCGAAGCGATTGCCCTCGCTGACAAAACAAAGGATATAAGCAGCTATTTAGATGAGATAGGGCTCATACAACCACCTCCATTGGCAGAATCCATGAATGTGGTTTATCACGATGCCTGCCACTTGGCCCACGCACAAGGGGAACGTTCGGCCCCTAGAAATATTCTTACAGCCATTCCCAATCTGACGCTTCTCGAGCCGCCCGATTGGGAAATCTGCTGCGGATCTGCCGGAATTTACAATATTGAAAAGCCTGATGTAGCCCGCGCGCTCGGCGAGAAAAAGGTGACGAACCTCATGTCAACCGAACCAGATGCCGTAGCATTAGGAAACATAGGGTGCATGACACAGATTCAAAAGCACTTGGAGAGTTACGAAAAGGCACCGCCGGTTCTACATACTGTGCAGATCCTCGCAAAAGCCTACAGCGACTAAAAGATATTACTTGATAGCCTTTAGAATAGTCTGAAGGCGTTCATACGGGATTCCACTAAAATGAGGGAAGAGTTCTCGGCAGCGGAACCCACGCTCAAACAGACAGTCTCTTTTTGACGAAAATAGAGGTTGCACTCGCGAAAAATAAACGCAGGTTCGCCCCTCCTAATTCGATTCTAAGATCGGTTACCCCGAAAAAACGAATCGTTATGAAAAAAATAAAACTAAGCATATTGGCCATTTTGGCCGGTTTGGGACTTCAATCCCAGACAACCGCTTCAACCTACACACCGGATCCTTGGGAACGGCAAATCGTCGCAGCCTGCTTGATCCTGGAAGCATCCAATCAAGGGGAAAAAGGAATGATCGCGGTTGCCAACGTCATCAACAACCGAGCGGATGGAAATCCCAGAAAGATCTACAAGGTAGTGAAGAAGCCTTACGCTTTTACGTCCTTAAATGCGGCTGCAACTGGAAGAACAGGACGAACTGGCTATGCCGGACATGTGACCCGTGCTTCTCGTGACGCAAACTGGAAAACGGCCCTCCATGTCACTGATCGTATGTATGCAGGCACTTTAACCGATATTACCAACGGAGCGACCCACTACACACTGGTTAACGAATATATGAGCTGGATGCGCAAAATGCAGCTCACAGCGGTTATCGGACAACACAAGTTCCTCCGACAAGGTTGAGGAAACTCAGTCTACACAAGCCCGAATACTGCACAGCTAATCAGGCTACCTACCGCCAGCACAACTAGTCCTGCTGCGATCACGCCGACCACTAGAACTGGAAATACAAAAGTAAGAGCAATCAGAGCAGCGCAGACCAGGAATGCGGTGAAAAGCCCTCCAACAACGGTAGACGCTGTGGAAGCAATGAGGGAAATAATTGAGCCTAGTAGATAAACGACCAGCCCTCCCAACAAGACAAACAGCATACAGCCTACGATAAAGGCCAGAATCCCTGGTAGCACCATAAAGGCAATCCAGGCACAAAGAGTTAAGAATAGAAGCTTAAGTATCATGGTTGTGTCTCAAATACCCTCCGACACACCCAAAAGTTGCAGAAATCTATAACTCAGGCTTTCCTTCGTTTTCTGCGGCCCATTCGCGGAAGATTTTGAGAGTCTCTGGATCACTATCAACACGCCAGTTTGGCTCCCCCTTGCGAGGATTGAAGTGGTTGAAATATATAAACCCTTCCAACCGGTCGTCGTTGGAGATTTTTTCGAGAAAATCCCTGATCCACGCTGGTTTACGCTTATCGTCCGCACACCCGATTTCTGATAGGTAAATGGGTTTATTGAACTTAAGGCTGGCCCGAATGGTACGCTCAAACACTTCCTCGTAAGTTTGCCATTCATGCCATTTATCGTGATGGTCTCCAAAATTATAACCATCTAGTCCTATTAGATCCACGTAGGCTGCACCTGGATAATAGTTATAAAAGTCTTTTTTTTCCGTTCGTTTATCCCAGAGGACATTTGGTGAAAACATCCATTGAACGTTGTCCGCACCGACCTCCTTAAACAGATTATAAGTCCGGCGCCACGCGATGACAAACGTCTCGGGCTGCTCTCCCCAAGCGAACCAATCTCCGTTCATTTCAAAGCCAAACCGTAAAATCAACGGAAGGCCATTCGCTTTGGCGTCCATCGCCCACTGACGAAAATAGTCATCGAACTGCCCGGCCGCGACACCTTTCAGATATCCGGCATCATCACGACCCCGACCCCACTCGCTTATTTCCAAACTGATCACCGGCGTCATACTTCGAGTATGCGCACTCTTCACTTGTTCATCAGGAAACGAACGCCTGGGATTCAAATCTCTGAAAAACAATACAAACTGAGGATTTGCCCCCAGATCATTGGATGCATCATCCAATCGCTCCTCCCACGAATAGCGACGGGTAAGCATCTCGTAAATCCCCCACTCCTTCTTGGATCCTTCATCCGCTTCAGAGCTAACACTACTTCCTGCCAGCCACAACGGAAGTATAGAACCAGCCAGAACAAATATGAGAAACCATTTCATGAATTGAGTA
>CALGUT010000898.1 GCA_937920335.1 uncultured Opitutales bacterium | reverse complement strand
ACATTAGAGACCCGACTACCCGCCAATAACAAAATTCGGGCGTCGGGGTCATAGCGAAGCTCAATTTCCTGAGGACTTTGCACAAATGGGTGTCCTACAAATGTCGTTTCCAAACCGGTATCCGCAAAACAATCCACTTCGAAAGGAAATATGACTGACAATCCATCCAAGAGCTTGCCCATCTCGTACTTACGCTTTTCCTTCCACGCCCAGACTTGAGGACTGATGTAGTAGAGAAGCACTGTTTCGCCGCCAGCCTTCTTCGCAATCCCAGCCTCATTGAGCGCTTTGGCAAGCCGCAGATTGAAACCTGGGTAGTCGATAAACAAAACGGCTCTCGGTTTGTGCAAAGCAACCCATGCCAATACTGCACCGAAAAGGCGCTTAAAATACTTGTAGTGCTTGAGTACCTCAATAAATCCGATAACTGAAAGATCCGTAAGATCGAATAATAGTTGCGCACCCGCTTTTTCTAATTGAGGCCCTCCAACCGCAGCCACACTCAAGCCGGGTCGTTCCTTCAACAGCTGTTTTACTAACACAGCTGCATGCTCGTCGCCGGAATGCTCACCCGCGATAATCAATACATCAACTCGTCCAAGAGCCGGTATATTCAATTCCGCCGGTAAATCAGGGACTTCACTCATCCAATCCTACGCTCACGAATCTGTTCGGTGATGCGAATCGCAAGTTCAAGAGCCTGCTTGCCTAAGGTGGCATCAACCTTGGGATTTTCCATATTTGTGACACAGTCCAGAAACGAAGCCAGTTCGATCTTCAAGGGCTCTCCTTTTTCAATAGGAATCTCCTCCTTATGCAACTGGAGCCCATCCCGCTTCACGAAATGCCCTTCCTGGTTCATGAAGTCTATTGAAAGGTAGGCATTGTCCTGAAACACGCGAATCTCTCTTACTTTCTTCTCGCTCACTCGACTGGTATTGACGTTTGCAACCGCACCGTTCGCGAAGGTAATTCGAGCATTCGCGATATCCTCGGTTGGCGACAATACGTTCACACCGACCGACTCGACCTTCTCAACCGGAGATCGCACGAGGTGAAGAATTACTCCAAGGTCGTGTATCATCAGGTCCAATACAACACCCACTTCAGTTCCACGTGGGGTAAACGGAGCCAGACGGTCTGCAGTAATAAAAAGTGGTTTCTCAACGGCCGTTTCCAGGTAGCTCGTTACCGGATTATAATGCTCTATGTGGCCGACCTGAATCAGACAATTATTGCGATTAGCCGCTTCCAAAATCTCCTCCGCCTCAGCACTACTTACACACAACGGCTTCTCAATCAGCAGATGGCACCCTTTCTCAAGAAGCGGGACCGCCACTTCCCGATGTTTATCTGTCGGAACCACGACGCTAATAGCGTCGCAAGCATCAGCCAATTCATCAAGCGAGGCAAATAGAGGACAACCGAACTTTTCAGCAATCTCCTGTCCTCGGACGGGATCTACTTCATAGATTCCGACGAGCTCACACTGTTCAAGTTCAGAATAAATGCGCGCATGATGTTGGCCAAGATAGCCAACCCCCGCAACGCCGCAACGTATCATTTTTTCAGGAATCATGTAAAAGTGTATCCAGCTGCCCAAGATGGAGCCGGTATTGAATATGGGTCTTCGCCGCATGAACCGGATTATGCGTAACGAGAATGAGACTCGCTGCTTCCTCCTGCGCTATACTCAGCAATAATTCGATAATCGAGTCGCCGGTTTTTTCATCAAGATTCCCGGTCGGCTCATCGGCTAGGATAAGACTAGGCTGGTTCATCAATGCTCTGGCGATCGCCACGCGTTGTCGCTCACCTCCAGAGAGTTTTTCGACAGAAAATTGCATCCGATCCTGCAAACCAACTCGCTCAAGCAATTGCCGTGCACGGTCTTTTTGTTGCGACCGGAGCGAGCCTAAAAGACGAGAAGCCAGTACCACGTTATCCAATACATTGAGTTCCGGAAGTAAATAGTAAGCCTGAAAAATAAGCCCAAGTTCTCGGGCTCGCAAGCCCGCCAACGTGGACGCCGACTGCTGGCGGATTCGTTTCCCATTCCAGTAGAGCAAGCCACTGTCATACGACTCGAGCCCAGAGATTATATTAAGAAAAGTAGTCTTACCACAACCCGATTCACCTTGAATGGATACTGTCTGCCCTTTCTCCAACTTGAAGGTCACACCTCGCAATACTTCTACCACGTCACCTCCATTGGGAAACGACTTCAGGATATCTTCAGCCTCAAGGACAATTGGACCATTTTCTTCAGTCTGCACACCTACATTACTGAGGAGAGGTGTCCAGTGATGGCAAGCTGTAAACAAAAGCACCAGTCACTTCCATTACGGTCCTAGAGACTAACTACCGGCTAAAGCTTGACCCGCCCATAGACCTCCAAATCCTTCTGTTTATGAAAAAGGTCATTACCTTGATTATAACCTCACTTATAGCAATTTCCCCTGTCGCAAAGGCAGCCCTCGCTCCAGCAGTTATTAAAGCGGGACTAGAAGCTCACAATCGAGCGCTCCACATCAAAGACGGGTGGATCCGGGATCCCTACATCGTTTTAGGCCCAGACGGCTACTACTACTTAACCGGGACCACACCAAACCCCGATGATCCCAGAGAGCTGAACGATCCTTACAATTCCGGACTCGACGACCCCACTATCACTGGTTCCGCCGCTCCCAGTATCGTCGGATCTGTTGTCCGGCTCTGGCGAAGTACCGATCTGACTCAATGGGAAGATCTCGGCACCGCTTTCTCCATGACAGACGGCTACTGGGCTGACGTTCAACCTGAAGCCTTTAAAACCGTGCCTGAAATCGAATGGCATCTATGGGCTCCCGAAATACATCATGTCGACGGCAATTGGATCGTTGTTCATACAACACCCGCTCCGGTAAGAGGAGGGGCTAATCTGGCTGCCTTCAAGGGCGCCAATTTTTCCGGGCCCTTCGAACATCCCATGAAAGAAGCGATGAAGGGCCGTCACGACCCAAGCGTTTTCCAAGCCGAGAACGGTACAAACTACCTCCTCTGGGGAAACACATGGATCGCCCCCCTAAACCCTGGATTCAAGGGATTTGCTGAAGAACCTGTTCGAATCGATCCCGCTGACAGACGTATCGGCCACGAAGGCGCCACATTGAGAAAGATCGGTAACAAATACGTTCACTTCGGAACGGCCTGGTCGACTGACAATATGCGCAAAGGTACCTACAACATGTATTACTGCACCTCAGACAATATCATGGGACCTTACGATGACCGAAAGTTTGCCGGCCGTTTTCTGGGCCACGGAACTCCATTTCAAGACAAAGAAGGTCAGTGGTGGTGCACAGCGTTCTATAACGCCAACCAACCACCGATCTCCGTCACAGCATCTAAACTAATTTCCGTGGGTGATACGGCTAATACCATCAATCAGCAGGGCGTCACGATCGTTCCTTTGGACGTCCGTGTCCTCGACATCGGTGAAATTTACATCCGCGCAAAGGATCCCGACTATTCCAATCCTGGCCCGGAGGAAGCAGAAGATTTCCCGATCGTCCACTAAACATACGGGTTTATAAGATTCGGCTCAGGCTTCTAGACACTTTCCAGCACCCGCCGCATCATAGACTCCCGCGTCTCGATACTTTCACAGAGTTTCATTTGGACCCGTCCTCGATTGAGATTTTGCGACTGGTATTTGGTCTTAAAATACACATCGCCCGCCAGATAATCACTGAAAAACCGCAGACCCAACTCAAACGTAATCAATCTCACTGAATCATAGAGATACTTGCGGTCCCAACCGGTAAGAAAATTCCCTGCCTGCTTGAGATAACCGCGCACGAGCGCCTCAAACGAATCCAAATCGACAAACACCTGCGTCAGATCTTTGGCTTCTTCTCCGCCTGGATTGCAAGCCGATCTCACACTGTCTCCAAAGTCATAGTGAATAAGCCCCGGTTTGACAGTATCCAAATCAATGATAGCGGTTCCCTTCCCCGTTATGTCATCTATCATAATATTGGTAATCTTGGGATCTCCATGAATGGGTCGAAGCGTGAGCTCGTTGCGAGCGAGTGCGTCCTCAAGAATCGGTACAAATTCACGCCGCTCTTGAATAAATGCTTCAATTCGGCGTGCTTCGGAAGAGGCTGAAAGCTTTTGCTGCGCCAGATCCGTCTCAACAACCTTGTCGTGGTACTCTAGGTAGCCGGGCGTAATGTGAAACCCCGGCAACGTATCCTCAAGCTGATCAATCGGAAAGTCTGCAATTATTCGCTGAAAATGACCCAAGACGTAACCCGCTTCGAAGGCATGTTCGACATTCATAACCTTTTCATGAGAGGTCGCTGAAGCGATCATCGACAGCGCTCGCCAGTAGTTTCCTTTTTCATCAATGAAGTAATCTTTACCGTCCAGCGTCGAAATCACCTTGGGCAACTGCCAGATACGGTTAGCACTCGTAACCTGCTCTTCCAATCGTTGGTGACCGTAATCCGTAATTGCCTTCATATTGGACATCACTAAATCCGGTCGCGGAAACACTGCCTTGCTAATTCGTTGGAGCACAAACTGCACTTCTGAATAAGTAGTGCGTTTTATCACCCGATAGGTGTCATTCACATTTCCTGTTTCAATGTTCAGAACGGTCACTACTTGACCAGGCACCTTAAATTCGGCGGCGATAGATTCGGGAGTCATAACAAGGGTTTAGCGAGAACCCCGATGACCCTAGAATTGATTCATCAAACCTGTCTACAGCAAAGCTGCATAGAATATAGACAAGCGGGTTTAGGTCTTCGAAGAGCTGAAAACCGCGAGAGAACCATCAAATCCGCATTAATTGAGAAACTCTGCGATTCTCCTTACCAGCATATTTCCCACTACAACGCATAAGAGACTAAGGGTGTAGGTCCAATTTCACTTAGCCTATCCTCAGATGGAAATCTGAAGCTGTCTTGAATAGCCAGCACTCGTAAAACAAATATGAAGGCACAATTCTTTAGAATATTTGATTAAAATCCTAACTCAGCTACGATTACACATTAACCTGATTTACTTTAGAAAACGCAGCCGAAACTGGGATTGCCAAGACCCCCTGAAGGTCACCAAATCTCTTGACAGCCAATAAATCAATTTATGACTTCCCAATACCAGCTTTCCCATTAACACTTCGCCGCTTCCATTTTATCCGACTTTTAAATCACCTGATTTCTCATCCAAAAAACTTTCTGCCAGTTGCCCTACCATATCACTCCGCAACTTTAGGCTGCTCGACTTGTCTAGTTGATTCTAAAATCCGACTATGAATCTATCAACCGATGGAGACCTGAATCCCATTCTCAGCGTCATCATTCCCACATACAACCGACGAACAATGATCGTCGAGGCCCTCGATAGCTTGGTAGAACAGTCCTACCGGCCTCTAGAAGTCGTTGTGGTGGATGACGGATCGACGGATGATACTCCGGAAGTGCTTAAAGATTTCTCCAATAGGTTCACAAACAGCGACTTAACGTTTAAACTGTTATACACCGACAACCAAGGCGCCCAAAAAGCACGTAACCTGGGTTTTAAGGAATCCAATGGCGCTTATATCTCGTTTATGGATTCGGATGACCTTACGTGTAACGGTGGATTCTCAGTTCTATTAAACACACTGAAAGTCGATCCCTCTCTCGACTTCGCTTACGGCAAAGTATCCGTGGTAACACTGGACGAT
>CALGUT010000897.1 GCA_937920335.1 uncultured Opitutales bacterium | reverse complement strand
CTTCAAGGCCCACATACCCCTCGGCCACACAGGCACCACCCACGTAAAGCTCACCTTCGCCGCCCTCCTCAACAACGCGCCCGTTATCGTCAAGCACGTGAAACACACAGTTATTGATGGGTCGTCCAATGGAAGGAAACGCCGGCCAGTTATCGGGATTTCCCTCCAACGACAACGCTGATACAACATGGGTTTCGGAAGGCCCATAATGGTTATGCAACACACAATTAGTCAGCGCTTTCAAGAAAGCACCCAGCTGGTCATCGATCGAGAGTTGCTCACCTGCGGTTACAATATCCTTCAAATGATCCGGGATCAGGCTTCTGTCTGACACGCGCAAAGCGACTTCAACAAGATTTCGTAGCGCAGTAAACGGAAGATACAATCGACTCACCTTCTTTCGCCTCAAAAATTTCAGGAGCGCCAATGCATTCAACCGAAGCTCCTCTGAAATCATGACGAGCGTGCCACCAGTGATCCATGTCCCGTAAAACTCCTGAAAATGGACATCAAAACCAAGAGGTGTAAACTGGAGCGTGCGTGATGATTGACCCAAACGAGCCTGCTGGGCGTGCCAACTCATTAGGTTAAGCAACACAGAATGAGGCATGATTACGCCTTTCGGCTTACCCGTAGAACCGGAGGTGTAGATGACGTAAGCGGTATCACCTTGTGCAACCAACGGAAGGGCTCCGCTGCCACCCGCTACCAGCAAGCGTTTTTCAAGCCCATCAAGCAACACCGGCTTAGAGCGCTTGAGCACTGATTCATCGAGTATCCCTGCTCTGGTAACTACATGCGAAACACATGAATCTTTCAGCATATAAATCTGACGATCCAAAGGAAATGCCTCGTCAACAGGAAGGTAAGCGGCTCCCGCTTTTAGAATCCCAACCAGTACCCAGGACAGCTCCAAAGAGCGTGGAAGACATACCGCGACCACATCGCCAGCTGAGACGCCATCTCCTATCAGGTGATGAGCGAATGCGTCAGATAGCTGCTTCAATTCCCCGTAAGAAATTTGCTCAGCGCCGAATTCAACTGCCGTCAACGCGCTAAAGCGCTCAGCTACGCCATCAAACAACTCGCCCAACGACGAAGCCAGAACTTCGCCATTTCGATCCTCCTTATCAAACGCTCCTACCACTTGCGCGCGGTGTTAAAATCGAGTTGGAGAGTAGAGAATATAAAGATCATGATCATCATCGTTAAACCTAATACCTATCACACTATTCTGAGACGATCACTACTAACACCAAGCTTCCTGGATGCGTCACAAAGGTAGACACTCCTCTCCTCAACATCCTCCATAATACTAGTCGCCGCACCGATAATAGACTCACGCCCGATCATTACCTTATTCCTGACAGTCGCACTTGTCCCCAAGAAGCAATTCGGCATTACTTTAACAAATCCAGAGATTGCCACCTGATCTGACAAAAAGCAATGATCGCCCAAGATCAGGTCATGATCCAAAGTACACGCTGCACCGACTAACACATTATTACCGATGGTGACATCTGGGTAAATGACCGTGTAATTCCCAATCAGACAATTCTCTCCGAGCTTAAGACAAGGATAACTGATAACCGTTTTTGCTATAATGTTAGTAAAGCTATAGCCTAACGCCTTTGCTTCAAGGTAGCGGGACTCACGTATTTTGTTCACTTTGGAATAGCCAACCCCAATAAACATGCCATAGCTATCCGGCGGATAAAGTGTGGTTATATCCTCGAACGGAACAACCGGGAGCCCGAATATTAGCGTATCGGCAACATACTCTTTATCGACGCAAAACGCCACTACTTCGTGCGGAGAATTATAGGTCAACTCGTTGTATACCAACCTGGCAACAGACCCATTTCCGTACACCACAAACTGTCTAGTTTCAGTCATAAATCGATTTAATACTTAACACGATCCTACTCAACTACCACCCGCAGATACTGTTCCATGTTATCCATCTTTAAGAGCATTTCATCCAAGGATTCAAATTTCATAATCATCGTTCCTAACGCATGATTAGATCCGTCAAACTTTTCCACCTGATCACCCGGCTTTATAAAAATAGTCTCTTCGACAATATTCCGCCTGATCTCATCGCTATACCAGACCTCCCTCACCGTACCAGATTCTATCGCGTGCAATATATAGGAAGCGTAGAAACCCTCAACCGGCGCCATCGCCAAATCGCTGCAATCCATTCCTAGCGCGGAGTCGACCGTATATTTTACCATATCAACCCCGGTAGCGTATTTGGTGACTTCCGGTATCAAATTCCCACCATTTCTGGGACCCAGTTCCAGAAATGAAAAGTTGCCCTCTTTGTCATAGTGAAAATCAAAATTGAGAGCGCCATTCTTGATTTGTAGCAGATCCAGCAGGCGCTGCGTTTCTCGATGCGCCTGGTCCTGAGTGTAATCACTCATCACGGCCGGGAAGCTCTCGCCAACCGGCACCAAACCATTACATAAATGATCAAAGTGTTCATTGGCCCAACATCTAAAAACCAACTTTCCATCTACAACAAAACCATCGCCAGCAATCTGATAACCGTCGCGTTCAAAAAATTCCTCTACCACTATTTTCTTTTCCCGCGAAAACTGAAGGGCGTGGTTAAAGGCAAACTCAAGTTGGTCGATAGAGTCAATCTTGTGGACCCCCTTACTTCCGGACGAATCCACTGGCTTGACTATTACCGGTTTATCAACCGTTTCAAACCAGCCCTTTGCTGCATCAAGCTCATAGAAGCTCTTAGAAGGAGGAGATAAAAAATCGTTGGCGGCCAGAAAATCACGAAACAAATCCTTACGAGCTAATATATCAACCGAATGCGGAGGATTACCCACTAAACCAAGTTGCTCCGCCACATAGGCTTGAGTGGGAGCAGCAGGATCTGACGCATAAGCCACAATGCCATCTATTCTTAGTTTCCTCGATAACGCGAGAATAGCTTCCTTATCAGTGGTGCTACAATTATGATACTCATCTCCGAACTGGTGCCCCGGATTATCAGGCAGATAATCAACAGTTATCACATGATGCCCCTGCTCTTTGGCATACTTAATCGGAGGAATTTGAAATGGCGAAGCCCCTAAAAAGAGGATCTTTTTTGACATAATCCTCCTCTACTTTCTAACACAGATTCTATAATCGTTTCAGTGACCATACCCTCGATCCCTGAATGGAGAGGTATTATCATAATCCTACTGGCGATATCCCGAGAGACGGACATCGGAGGCTGTTGCCCATAACCATAATCTACCGTATCCAAAGAGGGTGAAAAGTATTGCCTGGGAAATATGTTTTTGGCGTTCAGAGCCTCCCTCGCCAAGTTCATCTCTTCGTTACTAGTGAACACCACAGGCACATAGCTATAACTGGGGGTTCCCCGCCGGTTCCACTCCTGCAACTGCACATAGTCTCCTAAATGTTCGAAATAGAAATCATAACTACGTTTACGCTGCTCTATGATGGTTTCGTATTCCTCAAGATTACACAGCCCCATCGCCGCTTCGAATTCATTCATTTTTGCGTTGATACCAGCGTAAGCAACAGAGTCAGGTCCGTCTATACCATAACTCCTTAATATTTTCGCTTTTTCATAAGTCTCGTCATCCTTGAATACAACAGCCCCTCCCTCTATCGTATGAAACACCTTGGTAGCGTGAAAACTCACCACGGAGGCATCTCCATAAGACAGAATAGACTTCCCGCCAT
>CALGUT010000896.1 GCA_937920335.1 uncultured Opitutales bacterium | reverse complement strand
TTCCTTGGGTGGCGATAGCTTAACGTGGGTAGGGAAAGCTGCACCTCCGAGACCCACCAAACCAGTGTCTTGAACCGCTTGGATGATCTCCTGAGGAGTCATCTGTTCCACGTCACGATCCTGATACCACCGAACCTCCTGATCGTCGCCCGGATAAACCGAGAGAATGATAACCGGGGTACGTGGTCCCTTTGCTGTGGGCATCAGTTCGATGCTCTTGATCTTACCGGTAGCGGGAGCATGCAAAGGCACCGACATAAATCCCGATGCCTTTGCAATGGGTTCTCCGCGGACAACCTCCTGCCCCGGATGGACTAGGGGTTCGGAAGGTCCACCGAAATGTTGAGATAACGGCAATACCAGCTCTGGGGGGAACGGGAGTCGACGAATAGGTAGGTGGGCCGTGAAGTGTTTGTTCTCCTCGGGATGGATCCCGTGTGAGAACGAACCCCGCAACCATGATTGGCTCTCGCCGAAACGTTGCCGTAGCAGCGTTTTCGCAGGCATTAGCCACCGATGTAGTGCTGGATTCATGCTAGTCGTTAACTCCTATATTCTGATACACTATTATTGGAATTTCTCCGCGCGCTTGATGAGCTTATCCAAGCCCTTCTCGTTGGGGTCAGCCGGGGTGCCGGGGTGGATACACTTGCCGGTGCATTTTTCGGCGGCCCGCACGATATCCTTGAAAGAACCTCCCTTCGGATCTTTAACGAACGCTTTCTTGCTTGCATCGTACTCGAAGATCTTCGGGTTGATCTGCGTACACTCGTCGCAGCTGGTGCATTCGGTTTGATCAATCCAGGCCGGTTCGAAACCGGTTGCTGCAGGGGCTGCTGCTGAGCCGTTGCTGGCTGCGGCGGACGGTGTCACGTCGATCGGTAGATCGCTGCTACCTTCACCTGCGAGCATTGACATCAGAACCTGGGCGAGTTTTTGAGCCGTTTCGCTACGGACCTGATTGGCTATTTGGACCGGGTCGACCTTGCGGGTCAGTCCTGCCAGACCCTTAAGCGTCTTCCAGTAATCGAGGCGTTCCTCGGTAGATCGGACGAGTTCTTCTGAAACGAGTACCCGTATGAGCTGATTCTTTTTGCTCACTGACCAGATGTAGGGGAATTGCCCTTCGCGATCTTCTTCCTCTAACTGTATGAAATCCGCTAGAGGAACCATGTTTTCGTTCCAGGTATCGGTTGGGGCAACCCGGAAGTGTTTGCGGAAACGTCCTTCACCCACGGCGAAGTCGGCAAACGTCATCGGCATTTCGAGTGTTTGCGATTTTCCCTCGTCATCGACATACGGTAGTTTGTAAATCGGCCAGTCGTCATCCATGGCAGGATTGCCGTCCAGGTCGATGCAATCCTCCCAGGAATCCCCTTGATCAGGATCGAATCGGAAAACTGGATACGCTCGCGATTCGAGCGCCATCTTGCTACGGAACGCGGTGGAGTTGTCAGGCACACCGTGCTCCGGTTGGCATACGGAGTAAATACTGAAGAGCGCAGGGCGTCTTGTATTGAGACCGTCTATGAAACCTTCGAGTAAGTGCGTCACGTTGGCAATATTCCCTTGGAAAATATAGGCGCTGCGGTGGGCAGCTCCGATAAGAGCCATTTCTTTGCGTATCTCTTTTTTGCCATGCCATGCTTTTCCGTAAGGAGCCATATCGGACACCTGACCAACAAAGCCGGAAGTACAGGCTTGGCCACCTGTGTTGGAATAGACCTGTGTATCGAGCACGAATATCTTAATCGGGCGTCCTGTCATGAGGGCGCGGGATACGTTTTGGAAGCCGATATCATACATTGCTCCATCTCCACCGACGGCTACGACGGGTGGACATAGCAGGTATTCTTCATCCGTGAACTTTTCCCAGTTGAAGTATTGAAGCGTCTTTTTGAATTCGGCGTGATCTTCACCAGCGAGTTCAGCTTCGGCTTGTCTAATCGCAATAAAACCGTCGCTCATCTTTCGCATGTGGCCTTCAAATAATCCCAGTGATACGGATGCCGCATCCTGGAAGAGGTGATTCGACCAGGGGAACGGATACGGATTGTAGGGGAAGGATGACCCGTAGATAGACGAACAGCCCGTGGAGTTCATGAAGCCGAGATTAGCGCGGCCTGTATTGGTCGTTCCGACTTCGTAGCGCCATTTCAGATCCTTGAGTTGAGCGAGCAGGTTGCTTATGAAGGTCAACCAGTCCTGATCGATTGGAGAACCGGCTTTACCTTCATCGAGGGCGCTGGCCAGGTCGGACAGTTTGAGGTCCTTGTCTTTGTTTCGTTCCACTGCTGCCTTGATGGCATCAGTGTCTGCGATATCGACCGACTCTGCCAGTTGGTGTTTCAGATGAGCTTCCAGCTTGGTGATGAGCTCGTTGAGCTTATCAACGTGTTTTTTGACCCTCCGTTGCATGAGCGCCGTGATGGTACTGGTAAAGAGATGGAGTACTGATTTTTCTCCGCAACCGGTGCAGGCACCATCGCCACAAGACATGGATTGATAGACTGATTTATCCATCAACATGGTTTCAAGTGCACCGATCTTTTCGTCGATATCATCGATGCGAATGAAGTCTTTGCTGGTGGTTGGAAGGTCTAGCCAAAAGTCCCATTCCTTTTCCAGTTGATCAACCGATTCCTTGGTTTGAGGTATGGTGGTCAAGGCACCACCTTCGCACACGTCGACGCAGAGCATACAGCCCTTGCAGGTGTAAGGATTGATAGTAATAGCGTAGAGGCCGCCAGTGCCGGTTTCAGTTTTTTCCCGTTGGTCAAAATACGGTTTGGTGAATGAGAACTTGAATTCTCCGATCGAGTTCCGGAACCACTCAAACTCCTGAATCAGTGTTTGTTGATCTTCTGTAGTCTCCGCGATGGTATCGGAGATCGCGTCTATAAGGAGCGGTTGCACATCGATACTGTTGTTCGGATTATTTCCATTAATCGCTGCAGCGGCAGTACGGAGTTTCTTTTCCACCGTACGGACGGCCTTGGGCAGGTATTTGACATCATGGCCTTCCTTGAGGACGCATTTGATACCCGTTGTGAAAGCGTCAGAAACGGAGCAAGCGAGGCCGGGAATTGCACTGTCTGGACAGATCGTAAAACAGTCGCTGCAGGCGGTACATTTCTCAGGGTGCCATACCGGGTGCTGGAAACGGATCTGTGTCATATTTCGATACAGCCCCGTATTGGCCGGGATGAGTGCGAGCGCACTGAATGGATCCGTGATGTGGTCGTTGGGCTTACCTCCGAGGTAAAAGCTTCCTGTTTGTTCCCAGAACCGGTGGGTGTCCGTTTTAGGGTCATCGCTGGCAGGTATCCGCTTGAGCATTACGGGTAGTTTCGATTCCTTCTTGGCTGACACCGTTTCAGGAGCCATGACTACCATTTTCTTGATCTCTGTGATCTCATCGAATCCGCGGCGCACGACCCGTATATTGTCATCCACTACGCGCGCACCTTTACTACCAAACTTGTGCTCGATCTGATCCTTGATTGCCTTGAACAATCCAGCTTCGGTGAGGTTGGCGGTTTGCATAAGGGTCGACCCGGCGAAGAACGTACCTTGGAAGGCAATACCTTGCATACGGAATTGTAATTCAGAGTCCGTGGCTTCTTCGCGGGCGATCTTGAAAGCGTCGAGGTAGAAGACGCGGATTTCTTTGTCGATAATGTATTGTTGCGAGTGAACGGGGAATGATCTCCAAACCTCTTCGGGGGTTTCCTTGTCACTTTGGATGATGAAGGTACCTCCCTTCACAAGGCCGAATAGCGGGTTGGAGTGACTAAACACATTGGGATCCGGTGACAGCACGGCATCGACGAAATAGTATTCGCAATTGATACGGATAGGTTCTGGTGCAGCCGACAGGTAGTAGGTGGTGGGTTGCCCTTTCTTTTCCGATCCATACTTCGGATTGGCTTTTATATCATAACCGAGGAGTTCGTTTAATGTAATCGCGAGATTCTTACCGGTGGTGATGGCTCCCCAGCCGCCGACAGAGTGCATACGCACGGTGATCGCTCCTGCGGGAAGGAGGTTTGGGTTCTCACTGCCCTTAACCTCGAGGTCTCCTATGTGAGGATACAATTCGAGAAGGTTCTGTTGATGAATCTCGTTCTTGGGGGACGGCTTGTTCTTGTGAAGAAAGTCGATGGATAGATAGAAGAATTTTTTCCTGGGAGCACCGGGAAGCATGTTCTCGATAGCTCCTATGATCGCCTCAGGTTGGAGGTCGCGACTACCCATACCGAATGAGCAGGAGTAGAGTGGGGGTGCGTCTCCCGGTTTGCTGAAGCTGGCGTACTTCGGGTAGGGGTGTTCTCCTTTGGGAGCCATGCCGTTTTCCGCGCACTTGCCCAAGCTGGCTCGTACTTCCCGTATAACAGGTAAGTCTTCCGCCAACGGTTGATCTGTGCGTTCAGGAATGACCACTCCTTTGCGACCTTTTAAGATGTGTCCGATAAGGTCGCCGGGGAAGGGGCGATACATGGTAAGGTTTACGACACCCACTTTGAGACCGCGTGTTTCTCTTAAATAGTCGGCCACCGCTTCTGCAGTTCCCAATACGCTTCCCTGACCAAGAATGAGGTAGTCGGCATCGTCACATTTGAAGGTGGATACGCGGGCATATTGGCGGCCGGTAAGCTCGGCGAATTCAGCAAAACACTGGTCGGTG
>CALGUT010000895.1 GCA_937920335.1 uncultured Opitutales bacterium | reverse complement strand
CGGCTTGCAGTTTAGCCTGCTCATACTGCGCTTTCAATTGCGTTAATTGCGACTCCATCTGTAGCAACGTTCCCTGAAGTTGAATGTTGAGTCCGTCGAAATCCGCCTGAGAAGCAGCCACGTCAAAGCGAGCGTTTTCCGAATCCAAGACCAATTGAGGATTACTCATCACTAGAATAATCGAATCCGGTTCCACTTTCGTACCCGGATAGATGATCAACTCTTCTACAATGCCCGTAGTGCTGGATGTGATCAATCGATTGCTCTCAGGGACCAACGTTCCGATACCACTCACTTCGCGCAGTAGCTCTCCCCGTTTAACGACTTCCACCCACACGGAACTTTCATCGACCTTGTATACCGGTGGCTCCAATTGACTCAATCCGAGTCCGATAAGCACAACTAAAACGACTCCTCCGCCTACCCAAAAAATCCGGCGTTTCCGCTTTCGTGCTGCTACATCCTGTCTTTGTACGTCCATTTCCGATTTCTTATTCAATAACTAGACTTTAAGTACCAGTGATACTGCCAAAACGAATTGCTCCCAGTAAGCAGTCTCTTCTTCGAGCTGCTTACGGCCGGCACGGGTAAGTCTATAATACTTCGCCTTACGGTTGTTTTCAGAGAGGCCCCAATCGGATGCGATCCATCCCTGCCTTTCAAGCCGATGCAGTGCCGGGTAAAGGGATCCTTCTTTTATATTAAGCGCCTCTTTAGACCTAAACCCTATAATCTGAGAGATCCCCCACCCGTGTTGTTTACCACGCTGCAGGGTTCGAAGGACTAACAGGTCCAATGTTCCTTGTAACAGCTCTTTGCGTTCTTTTTTCATAACCGACATTCCCATAGCATGCCTAGGGAAGAAACACTCCCCTAGAACGCCCAGGGAAAGGCAGTTATTCCTATTAAAGCATTTCCCATACCCTCAATACACAGCTGGGTATCGAATGGTTTCAGATAATTTATCGAGATGTACTGAATCCGACTAAATCGGCGCTCATATTGAGCCAATAGAAGGAATCAACACACAGCCCACACCTCAAATACACAGATAAAGTCTACTTGACCTTGAATCGCTCCATGGACGTGAGCTCCGGACTTCCACCCCGATTCCCGCAGTCTGAACAGGTGTAAATATGGCTATTAAAAATAAATGCCCCTGTTCCGTGACGGCCTTGTTGAAGATCGGGTAGCTTATACCATTCTTCCTTTTTCGTATCATAGGCCTCTACTTCATCGTGCGCTATCTTTTGCACACCGCTTTCTCCACCCAAGACCACCACACTATCTTTTAAAGTCATTGTAAATGATCCAGCTCTAGGCGTGGGCAGCGGCTCCGCCAAACTCGACCAGCTACCACTCGCAAAATCAAAAACATCTACTTTTGGCACCACCAGTTGAAAGGTTTCACCCGTTCCCTGAGATGAATGTCGACCACCCGCCGCATATAACTTACCATTCAAATAGACGGATTGGAAATGATC
Organism: uncultured Opitutales bacterium; assembly: GCA_937920335.1. Taxonomy (GTDB): domain Bacteria; phylum Verrucomicrobiota; class Verrucomicrobiia; order Opitutales; family UBA2995; genus UBA2995. Next base: position 4,484 of record CALGUT010000895.1, on the reverse strand, counting down.
ACGCTGGTGAGGGGCATCCGGCAATTGCGTCCAGGTATTCGTTTCAGGATCGAACGCATCGAACCAATTCACATAACCGCCGATGTGGCCGTTCACAATACCACCGACGATGTGAATCTTGCCATCCACCACTGTCACACCCGCAGCTCCGCGTCGTCGCTCTGCGGGTATCTCGGCTCCCCAGACCCAGGTATCACTGGCAGGCACATAGGCAATCACACGCTCAATCGGCGTCTCTCCCGGATACTTTCCTGTAAACGCGCATATCATCAGTATCCGGTCTCCGTAAACAACCGGCTGAAAATGATGCACTTCTAGAGGAGGAGAAGTCCCCTTACGCCAGGTATTAGTAACCGGAGAGTAAATACTCACCGGGCGGATACCGCGTCCACCCAGCAAATAAAATTCACCGTCGAATCCGATAAAGGCTGCTTCGTGACGGGCAACCGGCTCGCCAATGGTATCGACGGTTTCCCACTCGGCTTTCGCGTAAGAAGCCAACACAGTTAACATAGAAGAAAGAATGAGAATTCGTCTTATTAGTTTCATAGCGCTGAAATACATTTAAAAGAGGAAACTTATCATGCTCGATCTAGGCAATAGAATCTGCGATCCGTGTCTTGTATTCACCAACACGCTTCTTTGGATACGCCATCGCATCGCTTAGGTATGGGATGTAATGAAGCGTAGAATCCTATCACACAACCCACCCAACTTAAGATTTGCCAGCATCGCTGCCACTATCCCATCATTTCCCTATGCTAAGAATCGTTACCTTCTTCACCCTACTCCTTTCGTTCACCACAAGCATCATGGCAGCTGACAACATCAAGGTCATGCACCTGACCGGGCAGTCCAACAAATACCATAGTTGGAAAGGAACGGGGGATGCCATCAACGAGCACCTAACAAGTGCGGGCATCTTTGATGTGGACGTAGTCACCTCACCTGCTGGTGGTGAAGACATGAGCAAGTTCTCACCCAAATTCAGCGACTACGATGTAATCGTATTGAACTACGACGGAGCCGAATGGTCCGAGAAAACCAAGAAAGCATTTGTGCAATATGTCCGCGGCGGCGGCGGCGTGGTATCCGTTCATGGAGCCAACAACTCCTTTGCCTACTGGTCCGAGTTTAACGAGATTATTGGCCTGGGTGGTTGGGGCGGCCCCGGACTCTACGATCCCCCCCTCTACCAGGGTGAAGCCGACAAGCAAGCCAGCCGCAATGAAGATTGGGGGCCCAGGGTTTATTGGGAAGGTTGCGGCGCCGTTCACGACGACTCACCGGGAAGTACGAAGCATCCACCGAAGCACGACTTTATCATCACCAATCGTACGCCAGACCATCCCATCATGCGTGGCCTTCCCGAGATGTGGCTACAGTCACACGACGAGATTTACTCCGACCTGCGGGGTCCAGGTAAGAATTTGACTATCCTCGCCACGGCCTACGCCGATCAGAAGCTAAAGAACGCCTCTCCCCACAACGAACCGATGCTCTTCACAGTGTCCTACGGTAAAGGTCGCGTTTTCCAAAGCACACTCGGACACGTAGGAGCTAAGGATGACGCTACGGTACTAGCCGTCCGCAATGTCGGTTTTATCACCACGCTTCAACGCGGTGTGGAATGGGCAGCAACCGGTGACGTTACTCAAGCGATCCCCAAAGACTTCCCCACTGCCTACGACGCAACCATCCGATAAACCTGAAAGCACAGTCTATTCAGTGACGTATTTGAGGAACCTATGAAACGTATTCTGTCCTTGGAAGGAGGCGGAATCCGAAGCCTCTACTCGCTTCAAGTTTTGTCAAAAGTTGAAGGCCTATTAAGGGAGCGAACGAATAAACCAGACTACAAATTGTGTGACCACTTTGACTTGATCGCCGGCACAAGCGCGGGAGCTATTATAGCGTCGCTTCTATCCTCAGGCATGAGCGTCAAAGAGGTTATCCATAACTACCATGTTTGCATCCAGGTGGTATTCAGAAAGACATCGTGGCTCAACTGGTTCAAGCACAGCTACACCGACAAATACATCGCGGAAGAGTTAAAAAAGCTCTTCAAAGAAGCGGATGGAACGGATGCACTCCTGGGAAGCAAAAAGCTGGAGACACTTCTGCTAATCGTTTTAAGAAACGCCACCACCGGATCCCCCTGGCCCATAACCAACAATCCGAAAGCGACCTACAACGATCCTACCCTGCCAGACTGCAATTTGAACCTGCCTTTATGGCAACTCATTAGAGCGAGCGCCGCCGCACCTACTTATTTCCCAAGCGAAATCATAAAGCTAGGTTCCCAGACATTTGAGTTCATCGACGGCGGGGTCTCCCCTTACAATAACCCCAGTTTTTTGGCTTATCAGATCGCGACACTCCCTGAATACAAACTGGGCTGGGAAACGGGAGAAGAGAATCTTTTCATACTGTCAGTAGGAGCGGGTCGTGCTCGACCGACACTTCCCAAGGCGATGCATCAGGATATGAACCGTCTCGAGCACGCGCAACATGTCATCAGTTCGTTATTGTATTCCTGTTCTGTTCAGCAAGACCTCAGCTGCCGCACAGTTGCGAAAACCTTGTACGGAGATCAAATTGATACAGAAGTCGAAAAACGTAATGATCCGGCCTTCCCCCAAAAACCTCAGTTCTCTTATACAAGTTACAACATCGAACTGCGGAGTGCAGACCTCGGAAACTCAAAGAGTTTCAGTATTGATAATCTTGATCTGGCTCCCCACTTGGAAAAACTCGGACGCAAATATGCCGATACCGTGGTAGAACCGACCCACATTCTTTAAGACTACGCAGTAGATATTACCCTATTTCAAGACGACTCATTGTCTTTACGATAACCCTTCACAGCCTCAATCGCTCGAACGGCTGCGGCAAGAATACATTCGTTGAGACCCGGGTGAATGTAGATCATATTTGCAAGTTCACGAACATCGTTCTTCAGATGTATAACCGCCAAGACTTGATGAATGAGCGTGCACGATTCCGGCCCGACAAGGTGACAGCCCAAGATCGAATGATCGTCAGGTGAGACAAGTAACTTCGTACGAGGATAATCAATACGCATCGCCATGGCACGAGCACTTGCAAGCCAGTCTTCAAACACAGATACATAAGGAGTATTTGCAGCTTTGAGCTGTTCTTCCGTTAGCCCAACTGAAGCAACTTCCGGATGAGAGAACACAGCGTGCGGAATCTGACGTTCGTCAATCGGATCTTTAATTCCTTTGATAAGCTTCTTTCGAAGATAAAGTACCTCATAAGCAGCCGCATGTTGCAGCATGTAACGACCGTTAACGTCTCCTGCCGCATAGATCCCCTCCACCTCCGTTTGCAAATGATCATCCACCGCAAGGAAACCGCGCTCATCCGAAGCGAGACCCGTGTTTTCCAGGTTAAGCGCTTCGGTGTTCGGCTTTCGTCCAATCGCAAACAAAACTTGTTCAGCAAAAAAGGTCTCAGGCTTTCCATGCACACTAAATTTCGCCGTAAAGCACTCACCATCATAAGATAGGTTTGTCAGACTGGAATGACAATGCGTATTAACCTGCTTTGAAAACTCCCTTTGGAAAACGGCTTCGATATCACCATCTTCGCGGCCAAGCAGTCTACCCCCTCTGGCGAACAAATGCGTTTCCACACCTACGCCTGCAAAGAACGCTGACATCTCACAACCGATAAAACCTCCTCCGATAACCAGCAGGCTCTTGGGTGGAGTCCCCTTCAAAGGAAACAGTGCATCGCTCGTCCATACCGGAAGATCAGGATACGGGCTACCCGAAGGACGAGACCCTGTCGCGATCACTATCTTTTCAGCCGCGATGGATCGATCCCCAACCACCAACTGTTTATGACCACTAAATGACGCTTCCCCACGAATAAGTTCAACACCCCCGTTTTTCATACGTACTTCATAGCGACCATCCACGCCACCTACGTAATCATTAACACTTTCAAACACACGTTTCGTATCGATGTGATTTAACTGGGCGTCCACAAAATGGCGGTCAGCCTCGCGCACGCGATTAGCGGCCTCGGCAAATCCGATCAATAACTTGGAGGGCACGCACCCACGGTTCGGACACGCTCCACCCAGTTTGTCCCGTTCAACGAGCGCGGTTTTCAATCCCGACTTTGCAGCTGCGACGGCGAGCCCAGACGCCCGGCCTCCACCGACAACGATAAGATCAAATGACTCAGACTTCACCGGATATACCTTTCAAAAGATCAGCGAATGAAGCACGGAATTTTGCCATCTTCGGATCAATCACGGCCGCGCAATAGCCTCCCTCTGGATTCCTGCGATAGTAATCCTGATGGTAAGCCTCCGCCGGATAAAACTTATCGAGAGTTTCGATCTCAGTAACAACAGGATCGTCTACCAAACCCGCCACTTCGTCCTTAACCGCCAAAGCCAACTCGCGTTCCTCATCACTCTGATAATACACAACACTCCGGTACTGGGA
>CALGUT010000894.1 GCA_937920335.1 uncultured Opitutales bacterium | reverse complement strand
TACCGGAAACACCAACCCGACGTCATTATTCAAAACAGCCAAACCGGAACGACGACCGAAGGCCTTTTAAGCTACACCGAAATCATGAGCCGTTTTAAAAAACCCCTACCCAAAAAGATCGGACGCTGTTCGCTCAATGCCAACCCGGATATGGAGCCAGTCTCAGGCATCATTCGCAACGAGCAGGAAATCGGCTTCTCCGCCATCGAGCTCATGCTCTCTATGATCGAACGAAACACCATGGGACTACCCGACCACCCCAAGGTCCTGACGATTCTGAGTGACTGGTATGAAGGGAAAACGCTGCCTACGAAATCGGATTCGTAATCCAACTGGAAATAATTTCACGGATTGGCGTAAGACCTGGAGTTTAAGATTTTTTGGGGTACGGTCTACAGCGGTAACACACGGCGGCCACAAATTGAAAACGATATCTGTATCGCTTCCACGTCTTGTTTTTCCAAATAACCAACCCATTCAATGTTACTGTATTCATTGAACTCCTACTTGCTCCTATTTGAGCGGGCTTGTTCAACAAGAGCCTTAATCCGTTTCCGGTAGGTCCGTTGACGTTCAATGGCTTTCAGGCGCTTTTGCTCCGAGGATACTCGTGGTCGACCCGGCTGCGGTTTAAAGACGGGATCAGGTACGGTGTAAACTCCACGCACACGAAAACTCTCGGGGGCCAGTTCCTCGAGCTGGGCATGATGGGTGTCGGCATACCAGGGATGCTCTAATTTTCGCCGCGGATCATCCACCCAGTCCGGACTATTCAGTGATGCAATGGCAGCGAGCCAGTCCGCATAGGCCGCCAGGTAAGCATCGGCCACAGGTCCACCTTCAAATTTTTCAGCCAGTCTTTCTGGTTCTTCCAATATTCTGCGGCTAAACTCTCTTTGGCTGGTTACCCTTCGGGAAATCTCATGCGGCCAGTCCGCGAATACGGGTATTCTCCTGAGGCTGTCGCCTTGAAGAATCATCGACCACGGTAGCAGCACCTCCTGCCGAAACATTTGCAAAATTACCTGCCAGTCCCGGTACTTCTGTACCAGCCGAATAAACCAGCAGCTCCTCTGCATTCGTGGCAGCCGTGTCTTCAAGAAACTCTTCCGTATACACAGAAATAGCCGTGGCCACATCCTTGATTTCACTGCGGATACGCGTTCCTGCGAGCGTGTTGGTTCCGAGATAGCCGATGTTTTCATCTTCCGCTACCGCGAATGGACTCAGTTCATACACATCGGCGTCTTCGTCGTTATTCTGCGCGTTTACGCTGCCAGCGCCTAAGGTAAGCACAGCAGCAAACGTACGTAACCAATTGGTTCTTGTGGAGATCATATAGGTTTCTTTCGGGTTTCGTTGAATAGGTTCTACGGATTGAGCATAGTCCCTATTCGGTCCCGAGGCACAACCCAACCATCAGTTTACTGTTAACTGAAATTCGAGAATGAGCCAGAGACCTGGTAAAAAGCTTCTCAATGCCAAAGCTGTGAAAATTTTAGCCATAGACATCATTGAATAGAATCAAACAGGCTCCCTCTCCTTACATGGATAACATACCCCGAGCCCCATCAACCCAACGACCTCAAAAGCCTTCGGTGACCTACGCCTTGGCAAAGTCGAAGGAGTTGGGCATCCCGCTTCCGCCGGGGAACCTTGTAAACCTCAACGAAATCGAGTGGTCAGATCGCCTGTATATGTTACGGCAATCCCAAGAAATTGGACCGGTTTTCAAGTCATTAAACTGGGGAGACCTGTATATTTGTATGGTCGGACTGCCTCTATGTCAGAGGTTTCTCAAGGACCACGACGACCGCATGGTACCACAAACACTAGAGCTTAGACCGACGGTACCCAAAGGCTTCTTGCGCCAGATGGAAGGAGAAACCCATCAACACTACCGCAAAGCTCTGATGAAAGCTTTAAGTTCCGCTGTGATGAAAGCCAATCATGAGGAACATCAAAAAACGGTATTAAACGGCCTCCACGGATATTTCTCGGAGCAGGATACAATCCGTAACCAAAGAGATCAGCTTGTTAAATGGTTGAACGAAATTGCCAGCGGATTGCTGATTCAAATATTTTTTGGAGCTCGATATGGTTCGGAAACCTTCAAACAGTTGCTAGATCTTTATCATAAACTAGGACCCAGCGGATTGGTGTGGAACCTGGGAGATGAGCAAAAGGCAGCCTTTGAAACTATCCGGCACTACATAAGAGAGCAGCTGAACAGACCCGATGCTTCAGACAATGATTGGCTGCCCGAAAGCATTATAGCGAATATGCATAAAGTTGGAGAAGTCGACGATACTCTGCTTGGTAATTTGATATACATGGTGGAAATGGGCAGATATGACATGTATACCTTGTTTCGTTGGCTAATCATGTTTTCCGCCCAACATTCGGACTTTCTTGAAGAAATTGCATCAGAACCGGATGAGTTGGCGAATGACGATTCGTCTATCACTAAAGCGTTCGTTCAGGAAGCACTCAGAATGGAGCAAAGCGGACGGCTACTGAGAGATGTTAAGGAAGATATCGAATTCGAAGGTTATTTAATACCCAGGCACGCAACTGTTCGACTCTGCCTGTGGGAATCCCACAAGGAACCCAGAACGTTTACAGAACCGTTTGATTTTAATCCGAAACGGTTTCTAGAAAATAAGTTTTCCATCAACGAATTTGCTCCTTTCGGTATGGGAAAACACCTGTGCCCCCTGGGGGATGTAGCTAACAGGATGAGCACGCTTCTCATGAAAAATTTGGCAAAGAACTACCGAATCCAACCAACCGCAATTGGACCAGCCATCCGAGGAATGTATCACTGGGAACCTGCCTATTCCTTCGCCGCGCGCCTGGAGAAGAAGGCACACTAGTATCACGATGTATCAATCACTTGAAAAGACCCGAGAGAACTGGCCCGAAGAATTGCTCATACATCAACTATTTGAAGCTCAGGTAAAAAAGACCCCAAATCGTATCGCTCTCGTATATGGGGACAAATCATTTACTTACGATCAACTCAACCAAAGAGCCCAAACGCTAGCCGACCACCTGATCACACAGGGAGCCAGCCCTGACAAAATCATAGGGCTATGCGTAAAACGGTCTGAGCACATGGTCATAAGCGTACTCGGGATCTTGAAATCAGGTGCGGCGTACCTACCACTCGAATACAGTTTTCCTACAGACCGACTTGCTTTCATGCTTGAAAACTCGAAGGCAGAAGTATTGGTCACAGATTCTGCTACCCAAGAGTACTGTCCCTCTTTTAAGGGGAGGCAGCTATTACTCGATCGTTTGGAGCCCTTGAAAGACATCCCTAAATCCGTAGTTCCGACCCAGCCCAATCATCTTGCCTATGTAATCTATACCTCGGGTTCGACCGGAACACCGAAGGGAGTAGCCGTTGAACACCGAAGTTTCACAAACACCTTTTTTTCTGTTGGACGTCGCATGAATATCTGCGAAGACGAAGTCGTTCTATCTGTCGCTCCTTACAGCTTCGATATCGCTTTACCGGATTGGTCATGGGCGCTTCTGTTCGGTGGGAAACTGATCTTCGTAGAAGGAACCGTTTACCACGATTCCTTTAAGATGATTGAAATGATCAACACCACAAACCCAACCCACCTACAGGCCACCCCGACCTTCTGGGAAATGTTGCTGGCAGAAGACAAACCCTGGTCTCCTGACATACGCCTGGTTAGTACTGGTGAGCCCATGGGGAATAAGCTACGCGAAAAATTAAGAGCACGAAGCTCTGATGTATGGAACCTCTACGGACCTACGGAAACAACCGTTTGGTCCAGTGCTTGTCACATATCGACAGATACCCTTCCCGACTCCATCGGAACTCCCATAGGCAATACCACCTTTCACCTACAAAACGAGGCAGGGTTACCGGCTAATGCGGGAGAAAAAGGTGAGTTACTCATTGGTGGTGCGGGACTGGCCAGAGGGTATATCAACGATAAATCCAAAACGGAGGAGGCCTTCGCCACCATGGACAATTTCGGCGATGAACGACTTTACAGAACCGGCGATCTCGTTCGTCAACACGAATCAGGATCCCTGCAGTTCTTTGGTCGATTGGATTATCAAGTTAAAATCCGAGGATTTAGAATTGAGCTCAATGAGATTGATTCTGCCATCCAGAATCACCCCGATATTATTAGCTCAGTAACCGTTCTTAACGAAGAATCTCAAGGTAACAAAACGATAGTTACTTATGTCGTAAGACAATCGAGTTCCGCGAGTACCTACGCTGACTACCGTGATTTTCTAGCGACATCACTACCCGCCCACATGATTCCTGCCGGAATCGAGATTCTCGAAACGATGCCCGTCAATTCAAACGGAAAAATTGACCGGTCCGCTCTTCCAGAACCTTCCCACGCCCGACGAGAAGTGCATACCGACTATGCAGAACCAACAGAGGACATCCAAAGGGAACTGACCCACATATGGGAGGACATTCTGCAATTCAACAGCTTGGGTATTGACGACAATTTCTTTGAAATCGGCGGACACTCACTGACGGCCATGCAGATAATAAATCGAATAAGAACAAAGTACAACACGAACATCCCGATTGGTATGATATTCGGATTCCCGACCATTAGGCTGCTGTCTCAACAACTCAAAGAACAAATCGCCAATACCAATTAACGAGGCGACATTTATATTTCGGTTGAACAACAGCTCTCTTTGCAAAGAAGCCTATTGCCAGCTCGAAAGAGCGGGGAATTTTTTAGCCGATTCAAGTCCTTCAGCATGCTATTAACTTTAGACTAGTTTCAGACATCTAATCCAGTTAATCCTGAATCGAATCATTCTTCATCCACGACATCACAAGTCTGTCCAGCTTATCGGGCTCCCATTCTGTCGTGCCGGCCGTTAAGGTATCGTTGTCCGGTAAAGTCTTTTTCAGCCGTGCAATGACATCTGCATAGTAGGGATTTCCGGCCAAGTTGATATGCTCTCCGGGATCCGTCCGGTGATCGTAGAGTTCCTCTCCCCCGTCGCGATACCGTATGTAGCGCCAGTCGTTAGATCTGACCGAATGATTTTTGTAATACCAGGTACTCAATACCGGTTTATTCCAAACCGAATCCGGGCGCTCGATGAGCGATACCAGACTATTCCCTTCCAGCTTGGGTGCTGCCGGTAGGTCACACAATTCAACGAGTGTCGGATAGATATCCAAGAGGCTGACCGCCTTATCGGTTTTCGAACCGACTGGCGCACGTCCAGGGATTTTAACAAAGAGCGGTACCTGAGTCGACTCCTCCCAGAGAGCTTGTTTTCGCCAATGCATTTTTTCGCCGAGATGCTGACCATGATCTAGAAGACGGTGGATGACACGAATTGGCCAATACACAATAGCGGGCGAAATAATGCTTGCGCGAACCATAGCTCTTTATTTTTCGGTCTAATACTGATTAAATCAAAGGATTGCCTACTACCAGCAAGCGACAAGAATCTGCACCATGGATGCTCGAGAAATTCCGCTGAATACCCCTATCAAGCCCGACGAGACGCTGCTAAAGTACTACTTCGCTTATAGTCTTCTTTGGATCGTCCTCTTTCCGATTATCTTCTTAGCTAAATATATCCGCTACCGCACCCTTCGGTATGTCTTTACCGACAAAGAAATCACCATGTCCTGGGGTGGCATCCAGAAGCAATCAATTAGCGTATCCTATGAGCGGGTACAAGACATACAACTAAGTAGCGGTCCACTGGAAAGACAGTTCTCACTGGCCAAGGTTCAGCTGCAGACCGCAAGTGGCGATGCAGACGCAGAGATCATTCTGGAAGGATTCTTGAATCCTGCAGACGTCAGGGACCAGCTTTACGAAAAAATACAACGCTCGAAAAACCCCAACCAAGGGACTCCCCCTGCCCTACCGGTTACCAGGAGCGAAACAACGTCGGCACCAGAGATGGCTGAAGCACTGCAGCAAATAGCCGGAGAACTCAAAGCGATCCGCATTCTTTTGGGGGACGGCAAATGAACAGCCTCGCAGACAACGTATACCAAGGTGCAAGCCGTCTGCTCAAGGTGCCTGCCGGTTCCCTAGACCCAAACGGAGAAACGACGATTCGATCTTTTAAGCCCGCACCCCGTTATGCCGGATACCGTCTCTGCCGTTGGGTCTTTACTCAGTTAGGACTCTTCATCCCCTATGCGTTATTCCTGTTACCCAAAGAGCTCCACGGAGTTCTCGATCAAATGGGTTTAGCCTGGATCGAGCAACTGAACTTCAACGCCCATTGGCAGGAGAACATTCCTGCCCCATTGGAACTTCCAGTGAAAGTATTAAGCGTAGGGGGTTATGTCATTCAGCTAGTCCTCACCTTCATATTCACTCTACTATCAGCGAAATCCCAAAGCTACCTATTGACCGATCATAGCCTCCGCATCCGTCGTGGACTATGGATCCACCAACAAATCACGCTTTCCCTAAAGAACATTCAACAGGTGAAGTTTTCCCAGAACCTGCTCCAGCGGCTCTGGGGTATTGGTTCTCTGGAAGTGCGTACCGCAGGCGGCGGGGCCAAGGCCAAGAAAAGCAAGAAGAACGAAGATAAGTCGCATACCGGAGAACTGGAAGGACTCCTCGATCCGATAGAACTCAGAGAACTGGTCAATACGGCCATCAAGGACGCGTCTTCGTTCAAGAGGTCTCCCGTTACTCGCACAGAGTCAATTCTCACACTCCCAGCAACGCCATCCCCCCTATTGGACCAGGCAATGCATGAACTGTTGCTTACCTGCAAATCCCTGCGAGCGGAGATCTCAGCTCGTCATTCGCCTGATTGAGTTTATCTCGCGCAGGTCGTGATCACTCACAGCAGCCCTATAAACTGAGTACTATGGAAAAGACGTTTGCCGAACCCAATTAGTTCTTCAGCATAAAGGAACGGCCAATCGCTTTCTCGGCCGTTGGGAAATCCTCGGGGACCGCTTGAGTGACCTTTCCGGTAGCCGCCCACTCAGCGCCGCGTAGTAAGGTAGTGATGAATCCGACCCCTTCGACGGCAGCCGTATCGTGTCCCAGCGTGGTGTGGAAGGCGCGACCTTTGCCGTAGTCGATAACCATCAGCATTGGCTCGTGACGATCCGTAGGAGCATTCTCCGAAACGTCCTTTCCCGTAGCGAGTATGGTCATGTTTTCGGCTGGACCACGAAGCGTGGCGTAGCATTCATCCTCAGAGGTAAGCCATCTCTCAGGCAACCCCCGGGTGATCGGATGACTGGTGTTGCGAAGCGTGATGTGAAACTCATGGCGTTTACCGTGGGCGCCGGATTTCCCAGATTGCGTTTTGTCCCGCACCAGTTCACCCGAATCATTGTAGAAGACATGGTCGCCATTGTGAGGCTTTCTACCGCCCCAGCCACCCAGACCGATGATCCGATTGTATTCGTCCCATTGGCCGAACGAATTATTCGCTGCATGCACGGATACAAAACCACCGCCATTCTTCACATAGGCTTCGAACGCCTGTTGCGTTCCATCAGGCCAATCAGCGGCACTGTTACCGAAGTTAGAGATCACAACGTCGTAGTCTGCGAAAGTCGGGTCAAATGCGGGATCCGCTTTTGGTGTTTCCAAATCTTCGGTCGGCCCCACGCCAGCAAGTGGAAGCCATTTCTCTTCGCGGTCAGCCTTCCAGGTAAATCGCGTGCGATCGATGTCGACTTCGAACAGCCCCGACTCTTCGAGGTATTGCTTCATCATGATCGTCGACTTGGGCCACACGGAGTGGTTGTTTTGCCCGTCAATGATCAGGGCTTTGAGCTTTGCCTCTGCGCTGACGGTTAAGACCAGCAGGCAGAACGTAAGAAGAAAGGTAACTCGAGTTTTCATCGATCGAAACATTAGATCAACTCTTCGCCGAACTCCCAGCCTTTACGGACCGATTCTTTAATATAGTCGTTGAGAGACTTATCCTTGAAAGTCATCGACTCCGGCCGGTATTCCACTTTCTTCCCCGATCGGTTTGCAATCGTTCCCAGAAGCACGATCTCCGTCAGCGGAACCGCATAGTCAAAATTAGATCCACACTTATCGATATCTCCACGGATAGCCGCAAAGAGTTCCTTCACCGGATTACCCACGGCTCGTTTCAGTGTCTTGGCAGGTAATTGCTTCCGCAGCTCCATCCAGCCTTCCACTAAGCGAGGACTTGTCGGTCGCATGCCGGTCGAAAAGATCGTATTTTTATTACCCACAAGAAGGCAGCCTTGTGCTAAATCTTTGGGATCCTTGACCGACTCTTTAAGCGTTTTCGGGAGTCTCGGTAGGTGCCCTCCTTCGTACCAATAAACCTTCAACAGCTTTCCGTCCGCACGCTTAAACTCATAGACATAGGTTCCCGCACCTGCCTTCGGTTTCTTATCGTTCAGTTCATGACTAAAATCGATCGTGTTATCCATGTAAACAGCTGTTGGGTAACCCAGACCCAACGTGTATTTAGGAATGTCCAGGGTATGGCAGCCGATGTCACCCAACCCACCAGATCCGTAAGGCCACCACCAACGCCAACCTTTAGGACAGATTTCCGAATTATAATCGGCAGCCTTGGATGGGCCTAACCACAAATCCCAATCCAAAGTCTTGGGAATCGCTTGAGCCGGCAATGGATTCAAAGCATTCAAACTATTAGGCGTCGCACGGTTCGTCCAGGCATGCACCTCAGTCACTTCTCCTATCATGTCGCCCTCGATCCATTCACGAATCAATTTCATGCCCTCGAAGTTATGCCCCTGATTTCCCATGACCGTCTGGACGCCAAACTTGTGATACGCCTTTTGAAGCGTCCGCGCCTGCCAGATATTATGGGTCAGCGGTTTTTGGGTATGAACGGCAATCCCCCGCTCCATCGCGGCATAGGTCGCCGGGAAATGGGTATGATCCGGCGTGCTCACAATCACAGCGTCGAGTTCCTTGGCATGCTTATCCAGTAGACGTCGAAAGTCTTTGAAGCGCTTTGCCTTGGGAAATTTCTCGAATCCCATAGCACCGCTGACTTCATCCACATCTGCAATCGCGATCACATTATGGTCTTCGCATTCGCCAAACGCGGTTTTGGCAATACCACCGCCTCCGATCAAAGCCACATTCAATTTGTTATTGGCAGCTAAGCCCGCTTGCGCCCGAACTAATCCCGGAAGGAAGAGGGAGCCCGAAGCAACGGTGCTCGCTTTAATAAAATTTCGACGGGTGAGTTTATTCATAGCGCAAAAAAAAGAGTTATGTGAAATTGAAGAAGCTGAGCCGAGAACCGATGTTAGAGGCGCTTGATTCGAATATTTTTGAAAGAGGCCCCATGCCCATGATCCTGGAGGGCGATATGTCCGGAGCCTGTTGTTCCGAATAGTTCCCATTTAGCAAACTTTACGGCAGCGACTTCATCGTTCCATTTCTCACTGCGCATTTCGTACTCGGCAGTTTTTACTCCATTTAAGAAATAGGTCACCGAGTCGCCCTGCACAAC
>CALGUT010000893.1 GCA_937920335.1 uncultured Opitutales bacterium | reverse complement strand
ATTTTGTGCTTATGATCCTGCAAGGAGAGAGTTCCCGGTTCACCTTTCTCAGCCTTCAACCGACCCATCTGAGTGTTCGACGTCGTACCGTTTAACGCAACCTGGTTGTGGATCAGTTTACCATTGTGCAAAACGGTAATAACCGCGTCCGCCAATTTGTTTCCATGACTATCAAAACGCGGCTGCGTAAATTCGATGTCATAGGTCTGCCACACGCCCGGCGCGAAGCACATATTTACCTGAGGTGGCATTTGCTTATAGAGCGCTCCACATTCGTTCCAAAGTCCGCCCAAACCGTAGCTATCCAGAATCTGAATCTCATAGCCACCGGGGACAAAGAAACCACTGTTTCCTCTTCCCTGGCCTCGGCCTGTCGGTTCGTAGGGTAAATTAAATTCCAGATGCACTTTGATATCACCAAATTTCTGACGCGTGCTTATGGATCCACCGTTTTCGTTGTTATCTCCCTTAGGTAAGATTTCGGCGATTCCATCCTTAACCGTCCACGTGGCCGTGTTGCCCTCACTATGCAGCCATGCATCCATGTTTTTACCACCAAACAGGACGACCGCATCTGCGGGTGCCCGCAGGCCTATCGTCGGCGACTGACGGTGTACTCGTTTTAACGAAAAACCGGTTACGAGATCTTTCGACGTTTTCTTTCCGACAAAACTCGAGTCGCCTATTTCTCCTACAAATCCGCCTTCGTCAAATTTCAGTTTTCCATTCTTCAAGGTGGCTTCCGTTTTCACAAGGTAAGCTGCTCGCTTATCAAATTCCTCGAACATCTGAATCTCAAAGCGATCATTGCCCAGGCCAATCACGCGAGCCACCAGACCCGGATTATTTTTCGCATTACCATCCTTCTTGGGTGCGTCCACCCAGCCTCCTTGCCAATCCCCCATAAACGAAGGAATCGGCTCCACCTTTGCGTGAAGCAGAGTCGTTAATACGAGTACGGATGATATGATCGCAGAAAACTTTAACAATATGGGTTTCATAGGGTAATATTCGCTTTATAATTAAGAAATTCTCATTAAGGGAGTCTAACCAAAAAGAGGCAAGTATCCTCATTCCAAGCCCAGAAAAGTTCATCCTTGAAGATTCTACGATTTGATCTAAATTCAGGGTTGTAGGTCGTAATCGTCAACCCTCTACGATCAGTCTATTTACCCTATCCTCTAACCCGGTCTTTGCAGTCAAGTGGCGCATAAATCAATTCGAATATAATCTCTCACTGAATGAAGGAGTTCGATCGCAGCGAAGAATCCATCTTCGAAGAATCCCTAAAATTGCCGCCCAAAGACCGGAAGGCTTTCGTTGAGGAACAATGCCACGGGAATCCTAAGTTAAGGGATGATCTCTTTGATTTACTGCATTCTCACAAATCTGCAGGAAACTTCCTCGAATCGTTGTCAGAAAAAGATTCTCACAACATCGCAGAACGACTTAAGTCCATTGCCCCTGCAGAGGAAAGTCAGGGAGATCAGATTGGGCGTTATCACTTACTTGAACTGATTGGCGAAGGTGCCTGGGGATCGGTATGGATGGCTCAACAAACCGAAGACATCAATAGACGAGTGGCCGTAAAAATACTCAAGCTGGGTCTAGACACCAAAGAATTCCTTGCACGATTTGAGGCGGAAAGACAGATGCTGGCGATGATGGAACACCCCAACATTGCTAGAGTCCTCGATGCTGGAGCAACGGAGTACGGAAGACCCTATTTGGTAATGGAACTGATTAAGGGAATGCAGCTTCTAAAATACGCTGACATCAAAAGGCTAACCATTTCCGATAGAGTTAAGCTCTTCATTAAGGTATGCCACGCCCTGCAGCATGCCCATCAAAAAGGAGTCATTCACCGCGATATCAAGCCTTCCAATATACTGGTGTCAATTCTAGATGACGAAGTGTCTCCGAAAGTTATTGATTTCGGCGTAGCCAAGTCCAATCAGTTCCGACTGACGGATAAAACCCTTTTTACCAGCATCAACACCCATATTGGTACACCAGCCTACAGCAGTCCTGAACAATTCGAGTTCAGCGGCGCGGAGATCGATCAACGCAGCGATGTGTATAGCCTAGGGGCCGTGCTTTATGAATTTCTTAGCGGCACCACTCCGTTTAACTCCGAGAATGAACTCAACACCGGCATGGAAGCTTTCCGCACTGTTATTCTTGAAAAGGAAGCGGCCAAACCATCCAGCCATTTCAGCAGTTTATCGGAGGACCGGCAGGTTGAAATCGCCAGTAAGC
Source organism: uncultured Opitutales bacterium (assembly GCA_937920335.1). GTDB lineage: Bacteria > Verrucomicrobiota > Verrucomicrobiia > Opitutales > UBA2995 > UBA2995. The sequence goes on along the minus strand of CALGUT010000893.1, from coordinate 847 downwards.
GATTTATCACTAAATCGAAGCTTAATTCTCTATTGAAAGGAGATCTCGATTGGATCATTCTAAAGTGTCTCGAGAAGGACCCCAAACGACGTTACGAAACAGCACACGCTCTGGCTGCTGACTTGCAGGCTTTCCTGGATAACAAACCGGTTTCCGCTGCTGCACCAAGCTTCACCTATCGTATTCGTAAATCCATTACTCGAAAGCGTACAGCATATGCTATATGGCTCGAAATCGCACTGTTGCTTGTAGCTGCTTTGGCAGTATTCTCCTTTATTCGACCCCGCCCCTCCGGACCACCGCCAGTAGAGTTCGAACTCACACAGCGGATTGAAGCCCCCTCCAGAAGCATTTCATTAACCCGGAATTCGATCGCCGTGCTTCCGTTCGTCAATACAAGCTCGGACCCCGAAAATGAGTTTTTAAGTGATGGCCTTACAGCGGAGATTCTCAATGCGCTCTCCCAAATACCCAGTTTGCGTGTTCCAGCGCGCACTTCATCCTTCGTATTCAAGGGAAAAACTGACGACATAAAAAAAATAGGAAAACTCCTCAATGTTGATACCATCCTCGAAGGAAGTGTGCAAAAGTCGGGCAACCAACTCCGCGTAACCGCCCAACTTATCAATGTTGCCGATGGCTACCAACTATGGTCACAAAAATACGATCGAGAAATTACCAATATTTTTGAAATTCAAGACGACATCGCGCGAAGCATCGTCAACAAGCTGCAACTTAATCTAGCGGGCACAAAGAAACTAACTCAAAAAAGGCATCCCTCAGAAAACGCCGAGTGGCCAGCCCCCTGCAAGTGGACCGTTTAGTAAGTTAGTCCGATTGGTTTTAA
>CALGUT010000892.1 GCA_937920335.1 uncultured Opitutales bacterium | reverse complement strand
CTCTTTCGTTCCGTAGAAGTACTACCCTTTTTCCCTATACTGTGCTGCCGTCACGATTAAACACACCTGTCATTCAACAAGGCAGATCGTCCATAGTTACTCAATTAGGTATGGGCGCTCTCGCGTCAATAACCTCACCCTCCCAATTCGCTACTCCATCTTTGTAGATGAGTATGCGATTCTGACTGCCTTCGACAGACTTCAGGTTCGTCTTAGGGAGCATCGCTCTCAGATCGGCTACGGCGGTTGTGTGGGACGGATCACTTATCAGGTTATTAAACTCATTCGGATCATTTGTGAGGTCATACAATTCTTCACTTCCATCAGCATACTGAATAAAACGCCAACCATCTGCTCGAATACCATGATTGTCATGATTGTGGGTCGTAATGGCAGGAGCGATACGTGCTGTATTTGAATCTTTTATTTGTGGAAGCAAGCTGCGCCCTTCGACGTGATCCGGTATTTCCAAACCACAGAGTTCACTCAAGGTGGGATACATATCCAGAAGCTCCGATGGGCTATTGACCACTTGCATCCGGGAAACTCCGGGCCCCGCAAACATCAACGGGACTCGGGTCGAGGGCTCCCACAAAGTGTTTTTGCCTGTGATCTCTTTTTCTCCTAGGTGGTAGCCATGGTCCGACCACAGAACAACGACGGTATCGTCCATAAGACCGTTATCCTCAAGTGCACTCAGTACTCTGCCCACTTGACTGTCGACAAAACTGATACTCGCCAGATAAGCCTGAACAATCTTGAGCTGCTCTCCTGATTCGAGAAGGAACCGTTGCCTGGGTTCAGGTAGCTTCCAATGCAGGTACCAACTGAAGCGTGGGGTATCCTTCCGATCGTCTAGAAGCATTCCCGGGAGCTCAACATCCTCCTCAGGATACAGGTCAAACCATTTTTGCGTGACGAGAAGCGGCACATGCGGGAGTGAGAAGCCCACTGCCATAAAGAATGGTTTATCATCCTCCACGCCTTCCAACTGATCAACCGCCCAACTGGCTGTCTTCCAATCCCGTTGGTCAGCATCTTCAAAGGGGGTAAACGCCCCAATCCATACCAGGACCTCCCCGAGGAGTTTTTACCCGCTTCTCTTTGGGCCTGACCCCACGTTCCGTTCTTCCAATGACGTCGAACTCCTGAACATCACCGCTTAAAAATCCACCTCCGTGATAGATCTTGCCGACTGTAAAGGTCTTATACCCGGCCTTCGCAAAGTGTTGAGGCAGTGTGATAATGTCTTTCAGAGCGGGGACGGTCCGAAACCAGGGCGAAAGTCCATAAATCCCCGTAGTCGAAGGTCGTAGTCCCGTCATCACACTTGTCCGTGACGGATTGCATAACGGCGACTGGCAATGGGCATTCGTAAAGAGCGTCCCGCGTTCTGCCAGTCGATCCATATGGGGTGTTTGAACTTGGGGGTGTCCTCCCAAAACTCCCACCCAGTCGTTTAAGTCATCGATTGCGATAAAGAGTACGTTCGGACGGTCTGCAAACACAGAGGAAACCGAGCCGCAAAAGGCAGATATTACAACCAACAGAAAGAAACCGACGAATCTCATAGTATATACAACGTTAATTGACCCTGGAAACGATTTGTTAAAGAAAGAAAACATATCTCAAAAAAACTTCTCCAGCTCCGGCGTGATAACCGCTTCCCATACATCGTACCCTGCATCATTTAAATGCACGCCATCCGTTTTGAAAAGCTCCGAACGAAGCGAACCGTTTTCATTAAAAAGTGGAGAAGCAACGTCAATGAGGTGTACATTTGGGTACTGATCTACCAACGCAACCAATCCTTCATTGGCAATTTTGTAAGACGATCCCCACAGACTAAATCGCTTCGGACTCGGTTTCGGAGTCAGAAAAACGATTACTGCCTTGGGCCGTTCGACAGCCAATCGTTCGACAAAAATACGCGCATATCGAAGGAAGGCCTCAGGCATTTCACGCCCTGATTCTGTATCGCCTTCATAGATCAAAAACCGATTCACGTCGTAAGACTCAATCAGGTAGCGGTGAGCACCCACGACATCGCTCATTGCAGAACCACCGAATCCGCGTTTGATAATCTCCCATGGCGCAAGATCTTCTTCTATTGTATCCCAGAAACGGATACTACTACTCCCAATTGCCAGAACCGCTTCTTTCGAATATTGATTTTCTTTTCGATCCAACTCAAACGCCTTCATGGCTACCAACGACGGAATTGGCGCAAACCCTTCCTGGGAATCCACCCAAGGAACCGTTGTAAAATCGATCTGCGATATTCGCTGGTCGCCACAAAAGACCTCCGCGATCCAAGCCTCTTCAGCGTTCTTCGGAAACTCGCTGCCGATTATAGCATGCGCAAACGCATTTCCCGGCTTTACCGAAAAAACTCCCTCATCCGATCTCTCACCCGGAAACTCAACTCTGACGGGCATGCCTCCTAAAACAGTATCTCCGTAAACAACGACTCCTGCCAGGCGTTCATCCACAACCCTCCCCATCGCCACAGTTTGAGGTCGATGGTCCGCCTCTTTACTGAGCCGAATCTTATGAAGGGCCTTGGCATTTCGGGTGGCATTCAGATTCGGATTCCACTGCAGGCCGGCCTTTTCGGTATCCTCCTCACGATCCTTAACCTCTACCTGCAAGCTCACAAGATCCCCCACAGCAGGTGCGAGTAAACCCAAACTGGAAAGCGGGATAGCCAACTCCATTTGATACCCTTCTTTTGTCGGCCGGGTCGCATAACTAGGTTTAAATTCAGTATCTTTCAGTTGCCCTGTCCGATGATCGTTTATCAATGTTCTTATTGGTATAACTTCACCTCGAACACCTATTCCTGGCGTCAACATAAACAGAATGGGATGATCTCCACTCTCAGAAGCAATATGCAGCACCAACCCATCTCCTTGCCAAAGGGAAAAACCTGGTGCCTCAGCAATCACATCATCCACAACCAACACGGCAACAAAGAGAGCCTCCTCTCCCCAAGCGAGTCTCACATTAGCATCCAAAGAACCTGTGCGGCCCACTTCATCACTGAATAGACGAGCCAACGTGTAACCCCCAGAAATCCAATCCTTCAGATGACCATCCACAATAAGGTCGTTTCGAAATGGAACCTGCAACGGATCAGATTCCGAAGAAAGCGATTCAGAGCCACGAACGGGTGCAATGAAGCGTAAACCAAATAGAAGGACTAAGAATAGGAGTTTCATTCTTGATTATCATGAAGTGGTTACCAACCAACCGATTCCTGTTGATAACAGTTGGAAGTAGACGACGAATATCAACGAGACGATGGGAGCTGGCTGAATCACCATATTTCTTTTCAACGATGATTGTGTGATTAAGCATCAAGGCTTTCAGTTTCGATTTGATAGTCGGAAAATAAGGGGTTCCCCTTCAACCAAAACCACGACCAATTCGTTATCACCATCGCCATTGAAGTCTCCCCAAAGCAGATCCCTCGGAGAGCTAGCACCCACATCGAGTCCTGACAGTGCAGGTAGCTCGGTTTTCAACTGACGATCTTTACTTCCCTTTAAGAGCGCTACGTGCCCCTGCTCTCCCCGTCCGGTCCAGGGTGCCAATGACGGTGGTTCAATGGAAGCAATCAAATCAGAGACTCCATCGTTATCGACGTCCACAGAAAGTAGGGCGACGATGCGACCGCTCTGCGCAAAAGCCGGAAGCGCTTCAGAGGAAAATCGGCCATCTGCTTGATGCCAAAAAATACCGCTACGAACTTCGGACAAGCTTAAGGATTGAAACCCTTTTTGAGCTAAGTCGCCAAACGTTCCTGAGACAGGCCTTGTCGAAAACTGGGTATAACTTCGCGAAGTGACCGCTCGTCCTATTTGTGATTCTTTTAAGTTATCCTTCCAAGCCAAGAGCCATTCTTCTCCATCTTCTTCGTGAGTCTCAATCAGTTGGACGTCGCGATTATCTCCCCGCCACCAAAGGTGCCTGGGTCCATTGTCAGGCCTCCATAAGCCACCAATATTGAGGCCTAAGTTTCCAACTGCGATATCCATTAAGCCATCTCCGTCAAAGTCGCTTACTGCCATCGAGGACCAGAGACCTGACATACTATCACCACCGAGGGCATCCATATCTCTTACTAATTTCCCTTCTTCGTTGCGCCACAATTGAGGAGTTCCCCACTCCTGCAAAATCAGTAACTCCGGAAATCCATCGTTCTGCAAATCAACCCATTGAGCGGCAGACACCCGCCCGGCTTCGGACAATCCCGACGCCACGGCCTCATCCGCCGGTTTAAAGTCTGAATCTTCCTGCCCTACCCAAAGGGAAGACAGCGATAGCTCAGGAAATCGCCCCGGGATCGTTCCACCACCAATAAAAAGATCAGACAGTCCGTCTCCATTAAAATCGGCCGAAGTCACAACTCCCGAACTTCCCGTGCCTTCCGAAATAGCTGTCTCAAAATTCCTCATAAAACCTCCCACTCCGTCTCCAAGGTACAGCCGATCCGCATATCCAGGATCTTCAGCGTCCAATGCCGTTCCTCCCGAACCTACTAAGAGGTCTGAGATGCCATCACCATTCAGATCCTCCAGAACCATCGCGGTATCTGTGCTCGGAAAATCTTCCTCTAGATCGAGAGACCATAGCTCCTCGAAAACAAAATCCACACCTCCTTTCAGCACCACCGTCTCTTGCCCGCTCGTCCCCCCGAGGATGAGGTCCGAACGACCATCCGCATTTACATCACTCGCAGCAGCTGCGGATATCAGTCGCGAGCTGGCAAAAGGTAACAACGGCTGTTCTGAAAATTCACCTGCACCTGGATCCCGCCGGGCCGCATTCGAAGGGAACTTAGTATCCACCTTCTCAAACCGTGTATCCAATTTGTGGTGATCTTCTTCAATAGCTCCACGCTCCTCAAAAACGTAACGATGGTTGACCGCAAGGTTCTTAAACCGTTGAACCCGTTTACTCGGCCAATGAATCGTCAACGCATCTATCGCTTGCGCATCTCCCAACCCAAAATGTAGCACCGGCTCATCGGAAGACATATAACCCCGCTGCGGCATCAATGTCTTCACCTGACGTTGAGCTCCCGCACTTACTTCTATTCGAGCGCCCAGACCAAAGTAGTTACTATCTTTACCTTTCAATTCGATAATGATGCGGGAATTGGAT
>CALGUT010000891.1 GCA_937920335.1 uncultured Opitutales bacterium | reverse complement strand
TAAGCCAACCAGACTAACTTTTCAAGTGGTCCTATTTGCGGGAGTCACGCCACACGCGTTGGCTGTGTTGTAAATTCGTTTCTAATAAAGGTGGTTTCTTTGACGTCTGTCTTTTCAGTGAGCATGTTTGCGTGTAAATTATTATGAGCAACATGTCACCCAGTCTCGCTTCTATTAGAGATCGCTTTAAGCCGATCTTAATGTCCAGCGACAAGATCGCGGAACACCTTGAAATTACAAATTTGTCCAGTGATTTGGATGAGGCTGAGATCAAGGAGTTCGCCAAGCATTTTAAAGTGTACAAGATGAGCGCCGGAGATGTCTTGTTCGACGAAGGTGACCCTGAGTCGTACATGGGAGTCCTTATCAAAGGAAAGTTGTCCGTCTTGAAGCAGGATGCAGAAGGAAATCTTCAGAAGATTTCTGACATTGGTCCCGGAAAAACAGTCGGAGAAATGTCTCTTATTGATGGCCATCCGAGGTCTGCATCGATTCATGTCGAAGAAGAAGCTTTTGTGATGATCCTCTATGTGGGGCGGTTTAATGAAATATTGCTCAATGAACCGTGTTTAGGTGTTAAGCTGCTTATGTATTTGATGCGGTTAATGAGTGCGCGGCTTCGTATGACAAGCAATACCTTGGCTGCATTGAGCTAGATCCTGTTAAGGAAGTCTAACCTAGTAAAAACGTAGGGTAGTTCCAAAAAAACGCTTATCTGGGCGGGTTGTACAAGCAGCTGATTTTTTGTCGATCCTGCTAAAATACCCTTCATCGCCAGCGCATCTAGAATCGCTCTGGAATGTGGTTCAATCGCAACCGTAAACGCTGTTTCACAGTGCATTCGGTGATTCTTATAAATCGGGAGCGTACAAAGGGATTGATCATTTAGCCTGCGGTTTTCGGTTGTGAACAATCGTGATTCGAAAATGCAAGGTTTGGCTACTTAGAGTAATGGGTGGTAGGGTTAAGGTGGGATGAGTGGATACTTACCGATTGTTTGACCTTGAGAACGAGGTTTCGGCGTCCGCTTTTCAGTTTGCAGCTGTCGTAACCGGTTTTGGTCAAATTTTAAGGAACTCTCCTCGTCTAGGGGATGTCACTTATATTTAGATCCTATCTACTGCTCAAAAAGCCACACGGCATATTCGGGTGTAGATAGAGTATCTTTCTTGGAGATGGTTAGGCAGGCAGAAAAGATCGAAAGATCAGTTTTATCTGCTGCCGACGATTAACGGGTCTTTGGAGGGACCCGTCCTTGAGGGAGTCACGTTTGTGAGAGTACGTGGCTCCCATTTTTTGTACGAATACTGCGGATTCTATGGTAGCGTTTGCTTGCGAAACTCGTCCGATCGTCGCATAGTGTATAAAACCACTAATCAGTTATTGTATGGCGAAACTATCATTTCTTGGAGCTGCTGGCACCGTAACCGGATCCCGTCATTTATTGGAAACCCATGGAAAGCGGTTGTTGATCGATTGCGGTTTGTTTCAAGGAGTGAAAGAGAATCGCCTCAAGAATTGGGACGCGTTCCCCGAGCCGCCGCCGCTTATCGACGAAGTGCTCCTTACACACGCGCATATCGATCATACGGGATACCTTCCGCGCCTGGTAAAAGATGGTTTCCGCGGTCCCATCCGCTCGACGGAATCAACTGCTGATCTGGTAAAGATTCTTCTACCCGATACGGCGCATCTCCAGGAAGAGGAAGCCCGGTATGCTAACAAAAAAGGATATTCGAAGCACAATCCGGCACGGGCTTTGTTTACCGAACAGGATGCTCAGTCGGTATTTCCCTACCTAAGTCCTGTCCAGTATGGCCAACACTTCTATCCCGCGGAAGGCCTGCGTGGAAAGTATCGTGATGCAGGGCATATTTTGGGAGCTGGTTGGCTTGACCTGAAGACGCGAAAGGGTGACGGGTGGAGGAAAATCGTGTTTAGCGGTGATTTGGGTAGGCCATACGATCCAATTCTCAGAGCCCCCATGCAGCCGTACAATGTGGATTACCTTATCCTCGAATCGACTTATGGAGTTCGACTTCATGCTGAAATCAATCCACGGGAGCAGTTTGTCGAGATTGTAAA
>CALGUT010000890.1 GCA_937920335.1 uncultured Opitutales bacterium | reverse complement strand
CCACAAGTCCTCCGAATCCGCTTTGTCGTGCCCCGCGCGAACGGCGAGCCATCCAGACTTTGTGAACTCGATATTATGAGTCAGGTTTGTTCTTTGTTCCAAGGCTTCATTTCGGATCTCCTGAACAACCTGTCCGTCTTGAATAATTTGAAGGTAGTTGATCGGACGCTGTGTGAAGCAACTTGCGCTGACTGCCACTTCAAAAGATCCCTCACCGGAAAAGCGAAGGTCGGAACCGATCGGTTTTCCATTAGCCGCAACCGTAAGCAAAGGACCGTTCGTAATGAAGGTATTTCCATTGCCGATAGCAGCCATGAGTCCGTCATGTGACCAAACGTCGACCTTGGCATACGTTCTAGCGACTGAACCTACTGGGCGAGCGGCGGACATTTTATCGGTTCCACCGATGAGCGGTAAACGCACACCACAATTAAGCATGTGATAATAGAGCTTTCCGGAGTCAGTCCCAGTAGGTCTTGTTTCATAGCCCGGAACAACTAATCCTTGTCGTGTACGCCTTCGATTATTTACAATGTCTGTGCTCGTCCATTCAAGTCCATCGAGTAGGTTGAGGGCTCCACCGACCGCGGATCCATGTCCCGGCCAAAACAGAAAATGCGCGTGGAAGGCCATTCCGCCCTGCCCGTGCATGCGTTGAGTCACTTCCCAATTCAAAGGTTCGTTGGGCCGAGGTTCGGGTTCGTGTTTACCCGTGCCGGTATAAACTAAAACGGGCTCAATCGGATCGCTCATGCCCATAAGCGTCATATGACCTTGTTCCATATCGCGCACTTCCTGAGACACATACACGATATGATCTTTCGTTGAAACTGGATGGGGTTCCCCTGTAACAAATCCACGCGTATACAGCGGATGCTCGGGGCCAATAAACATTAGGTTCGTATAATCAACATCCTCGATTTTCATTTGCTTCACGGCTCCCTCAGGCGAAAGCGAATGAACATGGGAATCTGCACTCATCCAACCAAGGGTTTGCATGTCGATTCCCTGTTTTAACTCGAAAGTACGCTCCAGGGTTTGGCCGGCCAGTCCCTCCAAGTTTAGAGTTACTGCGGGCTGTTCATATTCGAATCCATGGAAGAGTCGGATCGTATACCGTTCCAGCGCCCGAAGATGAACCGTGAATATACCATCATCGATCATGGCCCAAGTCTTGTTACCACGGTTGACCACATCCGGTTCCAGCGTGGCATTATCGACATGTCCAAACAATTCGCCCAATTCGGTGAGTCCGCGGGGAGGATAATATCGGCCTTGAGTATCTGTAATTCTTACTCGATGCGGAAGCAGCTTCCCAGAATCTGCATCTACAATTCGCGCTTTGAGAGTGACTCGTTCGCTCATCGGAATCTCAGGCACAGTGCCTACATCCAAGGGAACGACCTGATTGTCGGGTGCGATACGTTGAGTTCCATGATTCCCAGGGTGACTCATGCAGATAGTAGAGAAGCACTCTCCTACCAACATCAAACAAAGGGAAATTCGAACAAAAGACATACAATCATAGTAAGCCGCCTAACTCCTTTCCGGCAACAACGATACTACAGGTAGTATTTGACTTAAAAGCTGACTATTCGATTCATCTCACGCTCGAAGTCACCATGAAAATTTTATTCATTAACAGAGTATCCGATTAACCAAGACACTACTCCGACTCCATATACCTTGCATAGACCGGCGATCGTTCGGCCAGGTGTTTGGTCCATTTGCGCTCTTTGACAAACAACTTCTGGATTTTCGGATACTCAACGAACTAGGGGTTTATTAAAAAGTCCGGATGCAAGCCACGGAGAAGATGCCGAATCGAAAAGAAACAGGTGAGGACCTAGCGATATCCGAAGTGCCACTTAGCTATTATTTCTAAAAACGACCGTCATCAGTAACTTACTGCTCGATTGAAAACAGTAGCATTAGGTCAGTCCAGTGTATCGCGCTACAGAACAGCCACCTGACAAGGTTTGACCTCGCAAAAGACTTAACATCCGTAATAGCTACTCAACCTCCGAATTCCTGAATCATAAGAATCAAGTAAGCCGCACAGAGCTGCTTCATACCGACATGAAGAACTACATCATCTATTTTGTAGATTACGCCAGTGACGTGAATTCACAAGCAGCGCTGCTGGAACAACAAATTTCGAAGGGCGAATACACAATCGAGGAAACACCTGAACAAAGGGAGAGAAACCGTGGAATCGTCAACCACCTTGAAGCTGAATACGAAGACCTTCATGAGTATCAGAATCCATTCGGGAGAGAGGAAAGTGAAGAATTAGGGATACCATGGGTCGAAGAAAATCCGGAAGCAGCAATCATTCTCAGCGATACCCAAGGCCTGGAACTGAGATTTTCCGGGAACTACCTGTTTATACATATTCCCCAAATAAAATCGATGTGGGAATCGGACATCATAGATAAGCGCCTCGTGGAGATTATTTCGTACTGTCAGAATAACTACACAATCCTGGCCTTTGATGAGGAAGATAAAGAACTACTTGATGATTTATCGAAAGAAAGCCAAATATGAGGATTCGGATCCGGTTATACGCCTCGTTCTCAATCGCTATAATGGGGGGTTAGATAGGTCTCGATAGAAGCCCTAAAAAACTGTCAGTTGATTTTAAACACCCACGCATAATCGCTGTAGCGCCGATCAGGAAAATCTATCGTGAGGCCTTCTAGAGTTTGTTTCCAACTAACTGGATGTTTCAGCCCTATCATTTCTACAGAAACGATGTCTTCTCCAATCTCACCCTCCTTGCCCAGTACGCGGATATTCACTGACCCGCTTTCAGGCCAGTCCATAACGATGGCATACAAGGTTCCATCGCGCGTAGTGAAACGCACATCATCGGATGTCATGGTCTTATTTTTGTTTTCGGACAGATGACCCACGGCTGACTTGGTTGGGCCTTCACCATATACTTTCCAAGGTCTGGATTCATAGATCGCCTCGCCATTTAGTCCTAGCCACATCCCGAGATCCAGGAGCACTGCTTTTTGATCTGCAGGTATAGTACCGTCTGCCTTGGGTCCGACGTTCAGTAACAAACAGCCATTTTTACTTACGATATCTACCAGATCATCGACAATCGTGTTGGGAGTCTTCGACTCCCATTCATGAATGTATGCCCAAGAGTTCTTACCTAAAGAGGTATCGGTCTGCCAGAGCTCATCATGTATACCAGGCATCTTACTACGCTCGAGGTCCAGCACGAAGGATCCTTTTTTGAAAGACTCAAACCCGTGCAGATTCTTTCCCTGTAGGACGACTTCCTTATCCCAACCCAAAGCCTGATTGTAATAGTAGGCTGCAAGCTTCTTATGGTAAGGAACGAACTCCTCTCGATCAAAGAAGAAATCAAACCACAGTACATCCGGCTCATACTGATCGATCAGATCTTTCGTCCTCGCCCACCATAGTTCGAGGAACTCATCATCCACTTGCGCTAATGAATCCGCATTCCAACCATAGAGATCGCGATACCGAGGATCTGCCGTATCCCATCCCGGCTTTTTATTATAATAGGCCCAATTGAAAGCATAGTGGGAGGAAACACCGAACTTCAACCCATGAGCGAGCGTTGCTTCACGCAACTCACCTACAATATCACGCTCAGGTCCCATATCAGCCGCGTTCCATCGGGTTACGTTGGAGTCATACATCGCGAAACCATCGTGGTGCTCCGCAACGGGAACCACATATCGCGCTCCTGCCTTGACAAACAGATCCACCCACTCATCAGCATCGAACTTAGTTGCCTTGAAAAGCGGAATGAAATCCTTGTAACCAAAGCGGTCGATCGGTCCCCATGTCTTTACATGATGCTTGTAGGTATGCGTAGGTTCACGACCGCGATCCATTTTGATAATTTCACCTCGAGGACTCCATGCTTCTTCATCAAAATACATCATGCGCGGATACCACTCGCTGCGATAAGCCGGCACACTGTAAGGCCCCCAGTGAATGAATATACCCAGCTTCACATCCTGAAACCACTCTGGGACTTCATAAGTCGTAAGCGAATCCCAATCCTCGGTATACGCTGCCTCCAACCTGCAAGCCAGAGCTACCGTAACCAATAGTGAAATCAGTGTACGCATGTACAAACAGTATGCCGGAAATCGGATCTGTCAGCCTACGAGACCATTTATTCGACAAAAAACCACA
>CALGUT010000889.1 GCA_937920335.1 uncultured Opitutales bacterium | reverse complement strand
ATCTCCGACTTCCAGGACGACCTAGACGTAACTCTCTTCGACGACTACGAGAAAATGATCCGTGGCGGCGAGGTCGATGCCCTCAACGACTTTACCTCCCACGGCATGCACCACCTCATCGGAGCCGAAGCCTGTGCGAACGGGAAACACTTGCTTACACAAAAGCCACTAGCCGTTACGGTCGCGGCGGCCCGGAAGATGTGCGATGACTTTGAGACCGCCAATCTCACCCTAGCCGTTTTCGAGAACTGGCGCTTCCGCGACAAAGCCCGCTATCTGAAATGGCTTATCGACGAAGACATCGTCGGCACACCCCAGATGTTTCTCTTCGGCAATGTTGGTAACTGGTGGACACCCGACAAAGTAGTCGCACACACACCCTGGCGGCACGTGAAGAAAATGGCTGGTGGCATCGCTCTCGATTTGGGCGTGCATCAGCTCCATTTGGCTCGCCACCTATTAGGTGACATCGCGTCCGTGATGGGAACTACGCAGACCGTTGAAAAGCAACGTCATTTTATAAACGCTTCTGGTGAGTCAGAGACAGTAAACTGCGATGCAGACGACCTCTTCAATGCGTCGTTTACCTCAAGCGCTGGGGCATTTGGAACCATGACTGCCAGTTGGGCGGGACACGGTGAAGGTACTCACTTCGGTGGAGGACCCGTTCTTTACGGCAGCAAAGGGTGTGTGCTTGGAGATACATTAACCCTCGATGACGGTGCCACCCACGATATCGGAACGCTCTACCGGGACCAGTGTGACTCAAAGCGTCAGGAACGAGAATTCCCACGCGGCATGACCGACGAGTTTGCCATTGCCCAACTTGATTGGCTCCAGTCAATTGAGGAGCAGCGCGCGCCCCAGACCAACGGGCGAGAGGGTCTCCTCGACCTCGCCTCTGCATTCGCCATTTTAGAAAGCCACTTTTCCGGACGCCGCGTATCCGTCGACGAAGTCATTAATGGATCTGTATCTGACTACCAACTACCGATAGCGAAACACTATAACATAACCGCATAACTCTCAGAGCGCCTTTAAACTGCTCTGACATCTCAAAGCCTGACCCATAAAACCATGACACAACCAAACCCACCGGTTACAGGAATCAAAGCGCGTCTCAGTGCCATGATGTTCATGGAATGGGGAATCAAAGGGTTGTGGATGCCATTGGCGGGAATCTTCCTGGTAACTGAAATCTCACAGGGAGGTCTCGGCTTCACTGAATCCCAGAAAGGCATGATCATTGGAATACCTATGGCGATTGCCGCTTTCCTGGCTCCTTTCATAGCCGGTCAACTAACGGACCGCATGTTCCCAGCTCAGAAAGTAATCGGCGTTATGCTGGTAGTCGCGGGTATCATCAAGTTTACCAATGCTTACCAAACGGGCTTCATGATCTGGATGATTCTGTCTATCGCATTTGCCATGCTCTACGTGCCTACCAACGCGCTGACTAATTCGCTCGCGATGGCCCACCTAAGAGATCCCAAAAACGAGTTCCCAAAAATTCGTCTCTGGGGCACCATCGGCTGGATAGCGGTTTCCTGGATTTTTCCCATGCTTTGGTTACAGGACAACCTGAGTTTCCAATGGCTACCGCCATTCTTCAAAGGCGATAACGTCCCAGACATTACGGCGCGCATGGTGGACAGTGTAAAATTCGCGGGTGGACTCGCGATCATCATGGGTTTCTTTTGCTGGTTCGGCCTGCCTAACACTCCCCCCACCAAGAAAGCAGGCGAAAAGCTCGCCTGGGTCGCCGCACTTAAACTCTTTAAGAAACGCTCGTTTGCCGTGCTCATGATCATGGCTCTACCAGTGAGTATTCTCCAGGTCTTTTACATGATGAACACCAGCCCCTTTCTCAAAGAAAGCGGACTCCAGCAAGGTTACATCATGCCCGCCATGTCGCTCGGGCAATTTTCCGAAATTGCGGCACTCATTTTTCTCGGATACCTTCTGACCCGCCTAGGGTTCCGATTCGTCATGACCTTCGGTATTTTTTGCTACGCGCTTCGTTACTTTATTTTCGGAATCCCCGGCATGCCGGTCGAAGTACACGTAGCCGCTCAACTCCTTCACGGCCTCTGCTTCGGTTGTTTCTACGCCAGTGCATTCGTTTACGTTCAACGCATATCCCCAAAAGAAATTCACAACACGACCCAGATTCTCTTCTTCTTCGTTATGTTTGGCCTGGCTCCAGCGATCGGCGGCAGTTGGCTCAATGGATGGTTGGCCGAGCTCTGCGGTGCCCCCAACAGCGTTCACGATCTCGATTCTTACGTTCGATTCTGGCGTATCCTTTCTATCGTTGGCCTGATAAGCGCTGCCGCATTTTGGCTACTCTTCCGGGATGAAACTGTGGACGAGGAAACCGAACCTAAACCCGCAAGCCAGGCCACATGAGCTATCAACTGTATTGGGGAGACCTCCACAGCCATTGCTCAATCAGCTATGGGCACGGCACGCTGCCACAAGCACTCGCGAGGGCGAAACAACAACTCGATTTTTGCTCGGTCACGGGCCACGCCTTCTGGCCGGATATGCCAACAGACCGGAGTGTCTACGCCGATATCATCGATTATCACAACGAAGGCTTTGCTACCTGTGCTAAAAACTGGAATGAGCTCGTTCGTCTGCACACCGAGGGCACAGAGGAAGGATCATTTGTCGCATTCCCAAGCTATGAATGGCATTCACTCAAATACGGTGATCACATAGTGTATTCTCCCCATGCTGAGTTACCGCTGAAGGACGCTCCCGACCTACCGGCCATACGCGAGGTTGCGAGAGCTGTAGACGGCATCGCAATTCCTCACCATATCGGCTACGCCAAGGGCTACCGGGGTATTAACTGGGATGCATACCTAGAAGACATTTCACCCTTCGTTGAAATATTTTCTCTACACGGCTGTTCGCTCAGTACAGACGCGGCGTACCCCATGCTTCATGACATGGGACCTCGTGATTTCGGTTCCACCGCCGAGGAAGGCTGGCGGCGTGGTCATAAGTTTGGCATCGTCGGCGGAACCGACCACCACGCGGCTTATCCAGGGAGTCATGGCGATGGTCGCATGGGTGTGTTTGCAGAATCACTCACGCGACAGGGGTTAATCGATGCCTTCAAAGCACGGCGCGTGTTCGCTGCCACGGGAGATAAGATTGATGCGCGACTACACATCAACGATTCCTGGATTGGTGATACGATTAAAGCCCCAGGCAAACGAAACATCCAGATATCCGTCAAAGGGATCGACCAGATCGACCAAGTTCGACTCTTTAAAAATGGGCGTATCCTGAAACGCTTTTTCCCAATGAACTCTACACCAACTGACACCTATCGGTTACGAGTCACCTGGGGCTGGGGGCGAAAAGACAAGCTCGTAAACTGGCTCTCCAAACTCTCGCTATCAGAGGGCTCCATTCAGGTAGTCGACACCTGTTTCTCCGGACAGGCGGTGGTCGCACCCAAAACTGATCATGACGATCTCAATGCCAATACGGATGAAGCGTTGTTACCACACAACATTTTAGAGCGTACCGATAATTCCATTACATGGGAAAGCATCACCAGTGGCAACCTGACCATGCGTCATGCAACGACTCAAAGTCTATCGTTGGAAATAAGTGCTCCCTTGAACGCTACCGTCTCGGTTGAGGCCAATGGGCACCGCTACAGCCATCTCCTCGCTGACCTCGTCGGTCAGGGGCGAAGTCACTTTCTAAAGGGATGGCTCACCGAAGCCATTCAAATTGGCCCGGCTGTTTCTATCAACGACTGCCACGTCGAAGCGACATTCGTCGACGAACCCGAGCTTGATACCGATAGTTACCGCCTCGAAGCAGCCCAAACCAATGGCCAATGGGCGTGGCTAACGCCTATCTGGGCAGAACGATGAACCTGTATCTAAAAGTATATCAACCAAATGACCGACCCACTTAGAATCGCCGTTCTTGGACTCACTCACGATCACGTCTGGGATAATCTTCCTTTTCTGTCGACTCACACTGACGCCGAGCTAATTGCCGCTGCCGATCCGAACGAACCCTTGCTTTCCAGGATAGCCACCGATTACGGCTGCAAGACCTACACTTCAGCCGCCGACTTACTAGCATCTGAGGATCTCGACGCGGTTTACATATTCGGCAACAATTTTGAAGGCGCGGAACTCGCGATTAAGGCCATGAGTCGAAAGCTCCACGTGCTCATTGAGAAGCCCATGGCTGCCAATCTCGCCCAAGCGGATCGCATGGTGGCCACTGCCAAAGCCAATGACGTAAAGCTCGTCATAAACTGGCCATTTGCCTGGTGGCCACAATTGCAAAAAGCCATTGCGTTGGCCGAAGAAGGAGCGATTGGAAAACTCTGGGCAGTTAAGTATCGCGCTGCCCATGCAGGCCCCGCTGAGTTGGGTTGCTCCCAATACTTTTGCGATTGGCTATTCAACCCTGAACTCAACGGCGCCGGTGCGCTTATGGACTACTGTTGTTACGGCAGTGTCCTTTCGGCCTCTCTTCTTGGGTTACCAGAATCCGTCACGGGCATGACGGGTGGTCAAGTAAAAGACGGCCTAGCAGTGGAAGATAACGCCCTCATCGCGATGAAATATCCGTTCGGCATGTCATCCGCAGAAGGATCCTGGACTCAGATTGGAAAGCTCACTAGTTACGCCACGACCTTTTATGGAACAACAGGCACCATTTTAGTTGAACCGCGCGTCGGTGGACGGCTGGTTCTGGCGACCGAGTCTGAACCGATCGGAAGCGAAGTCCCCGTCTTGGAATCAGCGCCCAGCCTTCAGAATTCAGCAAATCATTTTGTAGACGTCATCCGTAACGATTCGCCACCTTGGATTCTCTGTGATCCTGCAAATTCGAGAAATGCACAGGAGATACTGGAAGCCGGATTACGTTCGGTAACGTCCGGCAGGCATCAGTCGCTGCCACTAGACAGCTAAAGCGACCGAAATCTTCGCCCTCCTCTGATTAAAGACTCTCTCAGAAGCGATCGCTTCACTACAACAGTTTCAATGCAGAATCGACGCTCTCATTTCCATGCACGATTGCACGTAAAGCGCGGGCAATAGCGGCAGGCTTCTCATGCTGCCAGACGTTGCGACCTACTGCGATCCCACTGGCGCCCGCCTCGATTGATTTCTTAACCATCGACAATAGCGCCTCATCATCGCCCATTGCAGCACCACCTAGCACCACGACTGGAACCATAGCCGCATCGACTATTTTCTTGAAATCATCGACTGTGCCGTTGGTTGGGAAAGCGGTCTTTACCACGTCTGCGCCTAGCTCGGCAGCCAGCCGAACCACAAATCCTATATTCTCGACTGTATAATCGTCTGCTCGACCGATTCCGATCGGAAGCGACTCCAATATAACCGGAGTCTGACTTTCGAGGCTCTCCGAGATTAGATCCGCGCAGTCTGCGAAATTCTGCCCCTCATGCGAGTGATGCGGATAACACATATTCATGACGGCTTGAGCTCCGACCATCTGCGCATCGTCACAAGTAAATAGTCGAGTCGGACCATTGTCAGGATTTCCTGGGTACGTTGGCTTATAACAGTCCGTTCGTAAACAAACACCTTTGCCAGCCAGCTCACTCTTACAATGCAAGGCCACACCCAGGCTTACCACAAATCCATCGACGACATCCTTGACCGAGGTGATCACGTCTCTCGGTTTTTCTAATCCGTGAACCGGGATGGCCGTTCCGTGATCAATCGGTAAAATGACGGTTCGCCCGTCTTCTTGGAAAAATGCTTTTAGATTATCTGCTTTGCTCATTTAGCGGTATTCATTCATGAGTCCACCTAGCCTGTCAAACTTCGGTCAACTGTCCGGTAATTCTATACCTCGAATCCTTGGCCATCCGACCCTCGGTTTTCTAAGCCAGCTAGCTTGACCCAGCCTATATGATTTTCTAAAACCAATACATGAAAACACCCTACGCTACCCTGCTATCTCTTATCGCTCTGCTAATGCTTGGCTGCTCGCCCACCAAAGATGCCTCGCATGATGATGGATGGACTTCTTTATTTAACGGTAAAGAACTCACTGGATGGGAACTAAAAGAGGATGTTGCCGAAGGTATCTGGACAGTCGTAGACGGCGTAATCGATTGCCAACCCAAGCTAAACCCACGTGGAGAAAAAGGGCTGTGGAGCACTGGAAGCTATAAGGACTTCGAGCTCCATGTAGAATGGCGACTCAAAGAATTGAAAGGCACCTACGACGTACCGGTGGTTTTGCCGGATGGCAGTTACCAGCTCGATGCGGATGGAAAGCCAGTGGTCAATCCACAACCGGGCGCCGACTCTGGAATCTATTTGCGCGGAACCAGTAAAGCACAGCTCAACATCTGGGCCTGGCCGATCGGTTCGGGAGAAGTTTACGGCTACCGCCACAACCAAAAAGATCCGGTTGTCCGGGCTGGCGTAACCCCTAAAGTCAATGCGGACAAACCTATAGGCGAATGGAATACCTTTCACATCACGATGACCGGAGATCGCTTGACGGTGGATCTCAACGGTCAACGAGTCCTTGATGACGCACAGCTCCCCGACATCCCAGAGGAAGGACCGCTAGCCCTCCAACATCACGGTGGTTATGACGAAGAAAAAAGCGAATGGAACGGAGCGTCTGCTCTCGTCCAGTTCCGTAACATCAAGATCAAAGAGCTTTAGGCTCAACCCCTTATAATCTAAATAGAATACAGTATAGGCGGGAGCTTTATCCCCCGTTTACGTAGAGCCTTTTCGACAGGATCACGGCGTAAAACCTCCCTGCCGTTTTCCGCAGAATCCGAAAGACCCACCCTTCCCAAGAATCCCATTTATTACAATGAATCGAAAACTACTTTCACTGTTTGTTCTCCTTAGCGGGGTTGTCTCCGCGGTAACCGCCAAACACCACGAACCTAATTTCGTAGTTATATTCTGTGATGATCTTGGCTACGGAGATCTGCGGTCTTTCGGAAACCCAACGATAAAAACACCCCACCTCGACCGTATGGCGGAAGAAGGGCAGAAATGGACGCAGTTTTACTCAGCCGACCCGATATGCACGCCCAGCCGTGCCGGACTCCTGACCGGTCGTTATCCGATTCGCAATGGCATGACCTCAGCCGCCCGCGGCGTGTTATTCCCCGACTCATCCGGCGGATTGCCTCAGGAAGAAGTCACGATTGCCGAAGTCCTTAAGCAAAAGGATTACGCTACGGCGGCCGTCGGAAAATGGCACCTCGGCCACCTACCGCAGCACCTGCCCATGACTCAGGGCTTTGATTTCTACTACGGTATCCCCTACTCCAACGACATGGCAAAAATAAAGGGAGCTCCCAACTACCGGGCTGGCACAGGCGATCCCGACTATTACCCGGACTTCAATGACTTCGACGTTCCGCTCATGGATAACGAAACAGAAATCGAAAAACCCGCTGACCAAAATACCATTTCAAAACGCTACACTGAACGGGCCGTCAAATTCATAGAAGAGAATCAAGAGAACCCGTTCTTTCTCTACCTCGCCCATTCCATGCCCCACATCCCTCTCTTTGCATCAGAACAGTTCCGGGGCAAAAGCATTCGCGGGCTTTATGGCGACGTGATCGAAGAAATTGATTGGAGCGTGGGGCAAGTACTCGACACACTTCGTAGGTTAAAACTCGATACGGAGACCATTGTTCTCTTTACATCAGACAATGGCCCCTGGCTCGTATTCAATACCCATGGCGGTTCAGCAGGCCCCTTACGAGCCGGCAAAGGAACCAACTTCGAGGGTGGCCAACGCGTACCCACCATTTTCTGGGGACCTGGACGACTCCCCCCTGGAGTGGTTGATCAAATGGGCTCCACCATCGATTTGATGGCTACCTTTGCTTCCCTATCAGAAACCAAGGCCCCCACAGATCGCAAGATGGATAGCTACGATCTGTCCCCCGCCTTACTTGGAACCGGCGACAGCCCTCGCAATGAATTCTTTTACTGGAACACCGGTGAGTTAAATGCCGTCCGAGCCGGTCCCTGGAAACTTCACTTCGAGCAACGCGAAGCGCGCAACTACAGCCGTCGAATCAAACTTGAAAAGCCCGAACTCTACCACTTGGAGAAAGACATATCTGAAGCCCATGATGTGGCCGACACACATCCCGACATCGTCGAATACCTGACTCAAAAAGCCGAGATGCACCGCCGGCATACTGCCGACTCGCTACCCGAGCAATTGGGAGCACGGATTCCAAATTTTCAATATCGGCGGTGAGTGTTCAGGGAATAACCCGCTTCGCATTTTCAGGTAGTTATTCAGCCAGTAGCTCCAACATTAAGTCCGCTTTATCCAAATTCACCATATCAGCCGGTGAATCGATAATCGCCTGGTAGTTAGTTTCGGCACCCTTTTCGAGTGCGTGAGCCATCATTTTCAGATTATGCTCACGGCAAAAAGAAACGAACTCATCGGTCAAATGCTCAAGACGGTACTCAATAATCTGCGGATCGTAGGCGAGCACGCGTTTCAACCCGTCAACATCCACGGCATTCATTTTGAGTGGGATATGCGCATCAAGATTTCTCAATTCACGAGCCCTCTCGTCGTTACTGAACCAAAAGAAACAGTGCCGCTCGAACCCAGTCTCCTTCACCAAATCGACCAGCTCTGAAAGATCTGCGCTTTTAACATCAAAGTAGACTTGTATCTTACCTTGGAATCGCTCGAGAAACGGTCGAAGACGGGGGACTCTTTCACCTGAAAACTCTGCACTAAACCAACTCCCGGCATCCAAGGAATCTATGTAGTCGGAGGAACGCTCGCTGATAGCACCCGTCCCGTTAGTCGTTCGGTCCAAGGTTTTGTCATGGAGGATATACATCACGCCATCCGAACTTGTTCGCACATCAATCTCCACGTAATCAACTCCCATCTCCACGCATTTCTGTGCCGCAGCAACTGTATTTTCCGGCGCTAGTCCGTTCGCTCCGCGATGGGCAACCATTTCCAATAGGCGAGCGCTTCCAGGTGAAACCAGCACAGTGAAACACAGGGCCGTCAGAACAAGTTGTGTCCTTTTCTTGCAGTAAAGGTGATGCACACCCTTCAGACTAGGGAAAATGAAGCCTTAAACAAGGACGGAAAGGATGGAGTGTCATATAATTGACTTGAGAAAAGCCCTTCAATCAAAGATACAAATCCTATGAAATTCCCTACCCTATTAAGATCTTTGTTTCTACTTACAGGCCTGTTCATTTGTGCCTCGTCGCTTCAAGCGAAAGGACCTTATGACAAATTCCTCGATCGCTGGGCCTTGACGATCCCCAATGATCGGGCCGGCTGGCTTGAAGTAACCGAAAAAGACGGTTATTACGATGCCAGTATTCTCTGGGGCGGCGGAAGCGTGCTTCCCGTGGACAGTGTCGTGTTTCCAGATAAGAACACGCTCGTTATAACGCGCACTAAAGACGTCGAACGCAAAGACTCCGACGGAGATGTAGTTCGTACCCAGCGTTTTACTGATACGATTACGGCAACGGTCAAAGGTGATAACATGTCCCTTACCATCCAAACACCAAATCGAAACGGAAACGGCACGAAAATCGAGGAGTTCACCGGTAAGAGAATCCCACCGCTCCCACCGAAGCCTAACTTGAAGAAGGTAAAATACGGCAAACCTGTCGTTCTTTTTGACGGCAAGAATCTGGATAAATGGAAGCTGCTAGACCCTAAAGACGCAAACGGGTGGAAGGTAGAAAACGGTATACTGGCAAACGACCCCGTCCAGAAGGACGGTAAGCCAAAAATCCACTACGGCAACCTGCGCACCAAGGATACCTTTGAGGACTTCAACCTGAAACTTGAGGTCATGGTCAACGAGGGTGGTAACAGCGGCATCTACTTACGTGGCATCTATGAAATCCAGGTAGCTTCCACCTATGGCCGCAAACTAGACTCTCACTATATGGGCGGCATCTACAGCCGTGTTGCACCAGCCGTCGCTGCTGAGAAAATGGATGGCGAATGGCAGACCTACGACATCACGCTAGTTGATCGGCATGCGACCGTTATCTTGAATGGTGTAACTATCCACGACAACGTGCCGCTTATGGGTGTCACCGGTGGAGCCCTTTGGTCTGACGAGTCAAAACCTGGCCCGATCTACCTACAAGGAGACCATACCCAGGCGAGCTATAAAAACATAGTGATTACGCCCGTTAAGTAATCGACCCACAGTCTTAGCCTCCGAGTGTGGCGATAAAATATCCTGCCACCATGGCGGTTCCGATCACACCCGCTACATTCGGCCCCATCGCGTGCATTAACAGAAAATTGGACGGATCTGCTTTTTGCCCTTCGGCTTGTGATACTCGGGCAGCCATAGGAACAGCAGAAACGCCAGCAGACCCGATCAGCGGATTAATCTTTTCCGTGGAAACGAGGTTAATAAGCTTGGCCATTAATAGACCAGAAGCCGTCGCTACCGAAAAAGCAACAATACCCATACCAAGTATCATAAGCGTTTTTCCGTTAAGAAAATGGTCACCGCCCATCGTGATACCGACACTGGTTCCCAAGAGTATCGTAATAACGTTGATAATTTCGTTTTGCGCCGCATTAACCAACCGTTCCGTCACACCACTCTCCCGCAAAAAATTGCCCAGCATGAGCATACAAATAAGGGCCGATGCATCGGGAACCAAAAGCACGCACACGATCGTTACTAACAACGCAAACAGCAGCTTCTCCTCCTTACGCACCTTACGAAGCGATTTCATGTGGATTTTCCGTTCTGCTTCACTGGTTAGCAATCGCATGATCGGCGGCTGAATCAACGGAACCAGTGCCATGTAGCTATAAGCAGCTACCGCAACCGGCGCCAAGAGATCCGGTGCCAACTTATTGGCGATGAAGATAGACGTCGGTCCATCAGCTCCTCCGATTATCCCAATCGCCGCTGCCTGCTTGGCAGTGAACAACGAGGAACCCGTCGCGCAGATAAACGTAAAAAAGACCCCGAACTGCGCCGCCGCTCCCAACAATAAAGTACGAGGATTCGCAATGAGAGGACCAAAGTCCGTAAGTGCCCCTACACCCAGAAAGATGAGGGGGGGAAAATTTTCCAAGTGAATCCCTTTTTGGATGTAGTAATAAAGACCGCCCCGTCCTTCCTTATCAAAGATGCGCATGGCAAACTGACCGGCTACCACCGAATCCCCAGGCGCTATCGAAAGATCTGCTATAAGTCCGTTCGCCTCCGCCTGTATCCAGATTCCAACGTCAGAATCCTCATCTGCGTAAGCAATCCTGTAGATCGACATTCCTTCGGAAACAGCCTGCCCGTCCTGAACCGCTAACTCAACGATCACCCCCGATTGATTTACCAACACGTCACCCGGAGGCGCATTCAAGATACCCTTCGTCGGAAGATTTGCCATGAGTGCTCCGAATGCGATCGGCACCAATAACAAGGGTTCAAACTTCTTGTAGATTGCAAAGTAGAACAATGCCACCACCACCACCCACATCAAAACCATCTTGAAAGTCAGATCGCCAAAAGCAGTAAGCGTTACCAAATTGTTCAGAAAGTCCATGGGAAGGTCGGCTTACTAAGTTAGAGAGAGTAGAGACTGCCCTTCCTCCACGCCATCTCCAACCATCACGTGAATGTCAGTAACCGTTCCCTTGGCTGGTGCACTGACAAAGGTATTCATTTTCATTGCCTCAAGGGTTATCATCGTAGCACCGGCTTCGATATTCTGCCCAACCGAAACATCAATCGAGACGACCTTGCCAGCGATAGGACTTACAATAGCACCCGTAATTTTCGGTCTGCTAACGACCGGATTTACGGGCGCTTCGACAGTCGCCGACAGAGGAATTATTGATTTAGGTTTCGATGGTGTAACCGATGCCTTTCCTTCGTCCAGAACCTCAACCGTCACCTCGTACGGTTTCCCATCTACAGTGATACGCAGTTTCTTCATACCATTTCCTCAATTCATCTAGGACTATTTTTTCTGTTAAAAGGAGACTGACTTCCATCAGAAGGATTCCTTGGATTGTGGGAAGATAGCAAGGACTGGCGCCCCTCCTGCGCCCACCTTTGCTCAGTTCCGACCCGTTTCACGCGAGTCAAGCGGACCTGATGACCCAAAACGGTATGAACAGCAGCCGCTATCGCAGCTAACACACATCCGTCTATTTCTTCATCTGGTGGCTTCGACCTTAGCTTCGCAGGAGGCTCTGTTTTTTGCGATTTGGAAACAGCTACAAACAAACGACCCATCCCGTGCGTGATCAACGCAAGGATTGCGAGCGTGAATATGACGATACCAAAACCGTGTAACAAAAAGGATAAGCTCTCCAGCAAACCGGGATAATCAGGCAAGCTAGCTATTGGACTGGCGTAATTCGGCGTCATCAATTATTTCGGTTCATGTATTCCGTCAGAAACAGCGGATCATAGAGGCATATTCCCATGCTTCTTAGGCGGACGGGTTACTCGTTTCGAAAGTGTAGTTCGCAATGCCATAGCCAATTTAGAGCGTGTATCAGCAGGATCAATCACATCCGTTATCATCGCTTGGCTGGCTGCTTGGTAGGGGGACAAAAATCGTTCTCGATACTCTCTAACTAGCTCAGCTTTTTTGGCAATCGGGTCTTCAGCTCCCTTTATCTCTCTTTTA
>CALGUT010000888.1 GCA_937920335.1 uncultured Opitutales bacterium | reverse complement strand
ACCCACTTAGCCACCTTCCTATTTTATGCCTTTGCGCTTTGCAGATAGCATTTTCTTAGTAACCGGTTCCACTCGAGGAATCGGTCGCGGAATTGCGGAACTACTTATCGAACAGGGAGCAACCGTAGCCGTACACGGACGAAGCCTGGAGCGCGTAAAAACCGTTTGTTCCGAGATCGACGCCGAGAAGGCCCTACCCTTCGCGGCAGACCTTTCAGAACCGGAATCCGCAGGCGAGCTAGTCAAAGCCGTGCATTCACAGACCGGTAGACTGGATGGCTTGGTAAACAACGCAGGCAGTGGCCGCGCCGTTGCTTTTCGAGGCCTGAAACTAGCAGATTGGCGTGCCACTCAACAACTCAACCTGGAGTCCGCCTTTGTCGCCTGCCAAGCCGCCTATCAAGTCATGCGCAAGGCACGCACCGGTAGTATAGTAAACATGTCCTCGCTGGCCGCCCACGGCCCCGGACGTATGATGGGCGCCGACTACGCCGCTTCCAAAGCGGGCCTGGTAAGTCTCACCAAGAGTTTTGCCCTCGAAGCCGCGCGTTTTGGGATACGCTGCAACGCGGTATCTCCAGGAATCGTTGACACCGAGATGGCCGAAGGCCTCTCAGAGGAGAATATCAAGAATCTGGCGATCCCCCTGAATCGGCTCGCTACCCCCAGGGACGTCGCCAATGTCGTCGCCTTTCTACTTTCATCGGAATCCGCCTACCTCACCGGACAAGTGCTCCACGTGGATGGTGGGCAGTACATGGCCGGCTAATCGCTTATGTCAGATACAAATCATTCTCCTCGAAGGCGCGTTGCAGTATCCGGCATGGGTATCGCATCGGCCATCGGCGTTGGCAAGGATGCCATCTGGAAACATCTCATTTCGGGAAATACCGGAATCGGGCCACTCACGGCCTTCGACACCACGGATTTCAAAATAAAGATCGGAGCAGAAGCACCCCGCGACATCGTTAAGGAGAAACTCGCAATCCTCAATCGTCGCCCCACGGATCATGCACTTGATCTGACTATGGTCGCCGCGCACGAAGCGTTAGTCCAAGCAGATCTCATCGGAGAAGCGCCGCCCTACGAGGACCAGGATATGAGCGTAGTATTCGGTACTGGGAAAGGACTCACTCAAAGCCTGCAAACAGCGTTTGAGTCGTTCTTCGAAAAAGGCCCAAGAGGCGCTCGCCCAACTACGGTTCCAAGGTGTATGTACAATGCAATTTCGGCGGGACTTTCGATTCAGTTTAAACTGACCGGCACCAACTACATGGTCGTCTCCGCCTGCACTTCAGCCACCAATGCTATTGGCGTAGCCTACCGCATGATTCGTGATGGCTATGCGGACACTGTGCTCACCGGGGGCGCTGACGCATTTTTTGAACCTTTCTTTTTCGGCGTCTGGAATAACATTCCTGCCCTGTCCAAGATTGAAGACCCAACAAAAGCCTGCCGACCCTTTGCTGCTGATCGGGAAGGTACCGTGCTAGGAGAAGGAGCTGGAGTCCTGATCCTCGAATCCTACGAAAAGGCAATCGCTCGCGGGCACAAATCCGTCGGTGAAATATTGGGCTATGGGGAGTCTTCCGATGCACGACACATCACCAGCCCTAATCCCGATGGTCAGGCCAAGGCCATGCAAATGGCTCTAGACGGCGCTGGCTTAACACCCGATTCGATTAGCTTCATCAATTCTCATGGCACGGCTACCAAGGGAAACGATAGTTGCGAGAGTCAGTCGATCCGAACGGTTATGGGCGACGCCACTGACCAAATTCCCGTATCAGCCAACAAGAGCTACTTCGGCCACACGCTGGGTGCCTCAGGAGGCCTCGAAGCAATTGCCACCTTACTCTCACTTAAACACCAAACCTTACCACCCAATTTAAACCTCGAAACTCCTGATCCGGAATGTAACGTTAACCTGGTCGGATCAGAACCTGTATCCATAAAACAGGGACCTGCGATGAAGAACAGTTTTGGCTTCGGCGGGGGAAATGGAGTTCTGATTCTTGGACTTTCAGATTAATACAACCTTATGAACAGTTTATCCAAAGAAGAAATCATGGCGAAGCTTAAGAGCATCGTCGAAGACAGCGCAACAGAACCCGTGGACTTGAGTAACTTCGGGCCGGAAACGACGGTGGAAGACGTCGGTCTGGATTCACTTACCATACTGGATCTACTCTATGATATCGAACAGGAGATCGGAGTGGAAGTAGAAGCGAAGGAAATCATTGCCTTTCGTACGATCGGGGAGATCACCCAGTTACTGATCGATAAAGGGGCTTGAAGACACTTATTCATCTTATTGAATTCGGCTTGGCCCGAATCCTTCTGTTCCTTTTCGACACCCTACCCTACCGTTTCAACTGCAGTGTTTCAAAAGGTGCAGCCAACCTGTGGTGGTGGGTAGACCGTAAACGACAAAAAGTCGCCACCAACAATATCATACGCAGTGGCATTGAAACCGATCCGAAGAAGGCTCGCCAAATCGCTAAGCGCTCCATTCAAAACTTTTCGATGATGCTCGTTGAGTCCCTTCGATCCGACGAATACCTCGAAGGAGAAGACTGGCAAAACCATATCACACTGGATATCAAACCGGATGTTTTGGAAGTTTTGGAAGATCCCGAACGTCCGCTGATTCTCGCCGCCGGACATTTTGGTAATTGGGAAATCGCAGCCCATCTCGTTTCCCGTTACAAGCCCGTAGCTGGAATCACCCGGGGTATGAACAACCCCTATATCGAGAAGTTGGTTAAGAGTCGCAAAGGTCGCTATCGCTTTCGCCCGATTCCAAAGCACGACAACAACGCCGGTCGCCTAATTGAAGAGCTCAATCAAAAGAATATACTAGCGCTTCTCTTTGATCAACACGCAGGTAAATACGGTGTAATGATTGACTTTTTCGGTCACCCAGCAGCTACCTTTAAAACGACTGCCATGCTTCATCTTGTAACGAAAGCACCCCTCTGCTACGCCGACTGCGTTCGAACGGGACCGATGCAGTTTACCGTTACTACGTCTCATCTGATCAAACAAGCTCCTACCGGAAACAAGCAGGACGACATCAAAGCCATCCTGACGACCATGAACGAGCACCTCGAACATACGATTCGCAAGGACCCAGCACAGTATTTATGGGCTCACCGACGTTGGCGGGATTAGAAACCCGATTCTCAGCATTGCCAGACGCTCTTAGATTTATTTTATTTTTGAGATGCCAGAATCGATAAATCAATGGGCCACTGAATATCTGGGATCGATCTTCCTATCCCTTGCACTGTGGACCGTTGGCGCAGCGATCATCGGATTTATTGCAGGAGTCGTTCTGTATTTCTTTCTTCGATTGGTTCGCATCTACCGTTTTAAATTTCAATTGGGCGGATTGGTAGCCTTTCTCCTTTTCGTTTATACCGTGGGAATCACCACCGTTTCCCTGGGCTTTATCGGACTCTTAGAGGGCGCAAAACGGCAATCAGAGACTCTCGTTTCAGATCCTGAAAAACAAGAGATGATTGGGCGATTTTCCGGAGCACTCACGTCCCGCGGTGCAGCTATCGCTTACGCCTACGGTGAAGGTGTTCGGTCAACAGGAAATGAGGACCCCGACTTTGCTGCTCTTCTCAAGGAAGTTCAGGCGTTCGACAAAGGGGAATGGGGTATAGACATTTCGAAGTCCGACGCGGCATTCGATAGTATTTCCGATGAGGCAATCCAGAGAAACTACGAAACACTCTATGAACTCGTTTTCAAGAATGCGGGTAATAACGAGAGTGACCTGCGCAATAGTATTAAGCCCGTCCTCGATTGGTTCATTAAGCCCGAAGACCTAAATGCACAAAAGATTGTCAGTCCCATGCGAAACACCCTTTCTGAGATAATTACCAAACGAAGTTCCCAGTCGCAATCTGATCCCGTTTACTCAGAGGAAATCAAGCAACATACCGGAGAAAAAACCGCTAACTTTATCCGAACGAATCTAACGTTTTGGATTCGCTCCCAGCAGGTGTTTTCCGGAATCATTATCATCATCGCTCTCGCAGTTCCCGCTCTCATTATTATCGTTCTTAAAATCGTTTCACGATCGACCTCCAAAGCCCCGCCACCTCTAAGCGCTTAAATCACGCATCCGTTGAAGCGGGCAAATTCGCCGACCACTTTTCCGAAAGCATTGTCAAATGCGGCTCTATGCTTCAACGAAGGTTCGTAATAGAGTCCGTTCACATTGAGTTTCCCGGCTTTTCGATCCGCCTTCATATCGACCCGGGCAACGATGTCATTGCCCCACAAGATAGGACACACAAAATACCCATACTTCCGTTTCGGAGCGGGCACATAACATTCGATCGTGTAATCAAAATCGAAAACCTGCCGCATCCAATCCCGTTGAATAATCAGATTATCGAACGGCGACAGAATACGCATTTTCTTTCCAGATATACGCTTCTTCTCAAGCGTTTCCAGAGCCCCAGGTTTCGCAAAAAACACATCGTTTTCGTTCCCCTTTATACGCAGTTCCAGGATATCCCCTTGTTGCACCAGTTCTTTCAGAACGAGCTTGATTGATTTGCGATCAGTCACCTGCAGGTATCTATTGATATCCGATTCGCGAGCTAGCCCCATGGACTGAAGTGCCCCGTTTATCTGGTGCTCGGCCCGAGTAACCGGACTCGGCGAAGAAGTATCCAGATCAGCAGGCAGCACCCGTTCTGTTAGATCATAACGCCGTTGGAAATTATGACGACTCGCCACCATTAGGTCACCTTGCAAGTAAAGATACTCAAGCGCGATTTTGGCTGGTTTCCAATCCCACCACCCCTCTCCTGTTCGCTTGCGCTTGTGCTCAAAATCTTTCGAACCTAGCGGACCCTCTTTTTCGATCCGCTTAAGCACTTGTTTAAAAAGAGGCTTTGCCGTGGCATAGCGCTCTTGTTGCCACTTAGCAGTCGGCTTTCGATAGGCTTCAATATTCGGCCGAAAGTACCGGTAGTCCTTCATCGGAAGATAGGCCACCGCATGTGCCCAATGTTCGAATACGCTTTTCTCTTCCGATAAAAGATGATCCAAATTCGCCGACTCGTAATTTCCCTGCCGAGCCCAAAACACGTGATGATGCGCCCGTTCGATCACCGAAATCGTATCGATCTGAACGTATCCCAGGTGCTCAACGATCTCGAGTGTCGTATCACTACCTCGGTGTTTCGACTCACTGGAAAAGGAAGCTTCCACCGCGATACGGCGACTCTGAGATTTAGAAACCTCAATCATTTATCCATTGGTCGAAGAAGTTTTGCAGCAGTATACGGCCATGATCATGTTCTTCTGAAAACTCCTCTGGATGGAACTGACAGCCGAACACAGGTGAATCATTATGAACAACCGCTTGCAAAGCACACAACTCGCTAGAAGCGATCGCTGTGAACCCGACAGGACAACTCTTCACCTCCCAAAAGTGATTTTGGTGCATTGTCATTTCCGTAGGGATTCCCTCAAGTAAAGGAGGCCCAGCGGAATGGATCACCTCGCAGTAGCCTTTTTCATAGCCATACTGCTCCATGAGCGAAACATCCTCAGCACCCGGTTTCCTTCGCAAAGGTCCAATCTCGGCTCCCCAGAGTTGTAGCATTGATTGAAAGCTGCCACAGATCGTAAACAGTGGAATCGGCAGAGTTTTCAACAGCCACTCAACGCCCACCAGGTCGTCAGTATCATAGTCACTGTGCAACGTATTGTGACCACTGCACACAATCGCTTTGGGACCCAATTCGGTGAACAAAGACTGGCTAAACCGGTCGTAACGAACAATTAAGCACGTATCTTGAGCCATTTCCTCAAATCGATATTTCGCTCTCAGTCGCCGACCGGCTGCATTCAAGGCCAGTTCCGGGTCTTTCGTTGACAAGTCCTTATGCTCAAAATCGATATAGAGTATCATATTAATTCAGCTGAGCAATTTAGGGAATAGGCCTCAACCGTAAAAACGTTTACCATGGCCCGAACCCACAGACCGCCGTCCTTTTTTTTCGATCAGGATCAGGATACCTGCGAGACCACACAGCCAAACGTTATCATTATCTTTATTGTGAACCCCTTTGTCTTGCTCCTACTCTGATCCACATGATTCGACCTTTCCGAATCAAATTCATTTCCTCGACGAAACGAATCTTGGTAGTAATCATAACGAACGCAATTACCCTATGAAAAAATCGACACCCTTCTTCCCTATTCTTCTCAGCGCCCTACTCAGCACTGCATCTCTTTCCAGCCAGGAAACCTGGGAGGAACGGGCCGCAGAAAGGCTGAAACTGTTAACCGAGGAAAACAAACGGCAAATCAGCGAGGCCCAGCCAACTTCACCATCTGCTAAACGCATGGGCGCTAGGAAGATCTTGGTGTTCTGGCGCAGTGAAGGATTTATTCATACCTCCATCCCTTGGGCCAACCACGCGCTCGCTGTCATGGGGAGAAAGGCGGGCGCATTTGAGGCCGATTTTGCCGATCAGTATTCAGTATTCAGCGCAGAAAACCTAGAACAGTACGATGCGATTGTCTTCAATAACACGACCCATCTCAAGTTTCCTCGAGCAAACCAACGGAAAGCGATCCTCGAATTTATAAACGGAGGCAAAGGCGTCGTCGGCATTCACGCAGCGAGTGACAACTTCTACGAATGGCCTGCAGGAGCAGCAATGATGGGCGGTCAATTCTGTGGTCATCCCTGGACCTCAGAGAGCACCTACGCATTCAAGCTCGATGAACCCAATCACGTATTAAATGATGCCTTTCAAGGCCAAGGATTTTGGCACAAAGACGAAATCTACCAATACGATCCGGAAACCTATCAGGGAGAAGAAGTCCTTCGAGTTTTGATCAGTCTGGATATGACCAAGGAGTCTACCGCTGCGCGTCTCTCCGACCCGAAGTTCGAGAAACACAATGCCAAATTCGAACCCGGCGTAAGAGAGGTACCAGTTACCTGGATACGTGACCATGGAAAAGGCCGTGTATTCAATACCAACTTCGGACACAACGAATCGACTTTCACCAACCCCGCGATGATGTACCAGCTATTGGACGGCATCCAATACGCGATTGGTGACCAGAAGGCGGACGCTACCCCGTCGGCAAAGATCAAAAGGCCGAAACCTGCTCTGGCTCCAGAGCGGTGATCAGTTTTTCCGCAGAAATATTAATCATACACTTCCTCTGCTATCTTTTGTTTCGATAAGTCTTGAAACATTTGAGACTGAAAGGTCCTCTACCTTACTACCCTGATCAGATGACCGGCTATTTCTTCAAATTCCCATTCAAGGTCTATTTTGCTACCTTAAGCCTCAGTCTCGTTCTCAGTACAGGATGCCTTTTTGCGGCGGAAGCACCTCTCGATTTCAACCGCGACGTACGCCCCATTCTTTCAGATAACTGTTATCGTTGCCATGGACCCGATGCAGATAATCAGAAATCCGAGTTCAGGCTTGATACTCGAGAAGCCGCGATCGCCGATTTGGGCGGTTATGCTGGTATCGTTCCGGGTGACCCTGAGACCAGCGAGTTGCACTACCGCATTTGGGAAAATGTGGTAGACGAAGAACGGATGCCGCCTCCTAAATCGAAGCTATCGCTGAGCAAGGCTGAAAAGAAAACACTGGATCGTTGGATAGCCGCTGGCGCGAAGTACGATATCCATTGGTCATTCAAAGCTATTTCTAATCCCGAGGTTCCTGAGGTGAGTTCTCAAAACGAAATGTGGTCAAATAATACCATCGATCACTTCATAGCTGCGCGCTTGGAAAACGAAGGCAAGGCACCATCAGAACCTGCGCCCAAAGAGACTCTGATCAGACGCGTGTCTTTGGACCTTACCGGTTTGCCACCGACGCCTGAGGAGGTTGACGCATTCCTGACAGATAGCCGATCAGACGCCTGGGAACGAGTCGTGGATCGACTACTCGCGTCGCCTCATTACGGCGAACAGATGTCCCTTGTTTGGCTGGATGCTGCTCGCTATGCCGACTCTGGGGGCTATCAGAATGATATTCTTAGAAGCCAATGGCCGTGGCGGGATTGGGTCATTGATGCTTACAACGACAACATGCCTTTCGATCAATTCACCATCGAGCAGCTCGCGGGAGATCTACTTCCTAACCCAACTCTGGATCAAGTATTGGCAACCGCCTTTAACCGAAATCATCGGATCAACAACGAAGGCGGAATCGTCCCTGAAGAATTTTTAGTCGAGTATGTTGCGGATCGTGCGGAAACCACATCCACCGTCTGGATGGGGCTCACCGTCGCCTGTGCCCGGTGCCACGACCA
Source organism: uncultured Opitutales bacterium (assembly GCA_937920335.1). Lineage (GTDB taxonomy): Bacteria > Verrucomicrobiota > Verrucomicrobiia > Opitutales > UBA2995 > UBA2995. The sequence continues at coordinate 2,659 of CALGUT010000888.1, read as the reverse complement.
CAAATACGATCCAATCTCTCAGAAAGACTTCTATGAGATATTCGCGTTCTTCAATACGATCCAGGAAAACGGTAAGGACGGCAACATTGCTCCCGAACCCAACATGATGGTCTATACGACGGGCACGGAGGAGGAGCACCAATTGCTGAAGCAAGCGGTCCGCAATACCAAAAGGACCATCATACAATTGCCACAAAGTCGCTCTGATTTCTTTGAAGCGTGGATTGACGAGCAGAAACGCGCAAAGCCATCAGAGTTGGCAGCATTGGCAAGTCTACCGGTCGCTGATCTCCACCTCCCGCTCGATTCCGAGAACGAAACCTACACTGCCAATGCACGCGATATCTCAAGAAATGGTATTTTTGCCGGACGCGGTAACGAATTCCCAACACTAGTACCCAAGACCGAATACGGTAAAGGGTTCAAGTTTGGACGCTCGAACTTCCTGCGCATTAACAATCCACATGAGGGTGGTTTTAATTCACAGCGCCCCTACTCGTGGTTGATTCAAGTCGTACCGCCCAAATCCTTTTCTGGCTCGGAAGGTCCAATTCTCTCCACGGTTGAAGATGCTACACTCATGGGATATCGCCTCATGCTAGAGGCCACTGGCCTAAAATCTAATTTCCGTATCTCTTTCCAACTCATGGAAAATGCGGTGAAAGATATCGGTATTGAAGTGGTTTCCGGCCCGATTATAACTCCTGCAAAACCAGTAAGAATAGGAGTGACCTGGGACGGAAGCAATGAGGCCAAAGGCGTAAAACTCTACGTGGATGGTCAACCGGTTGAAACAACCATTCTCTTAAACAGTATTGAGACAGCAGCTAACACAAACAACAATCTTGTCCTAGGCGCCAGAACCCGGACTGACGCTAGAGACGGGATTCGAGATGCTACGTTGCTCAATGGTATTATCGATGATGTGCAGGTTTTCGAAAGAACGCTTCCCCATGCTGACATCGCTTTGTTGTCAGCCGCGGATCCACAACTGGTGTTACTGGCTTCGCCAAGTTCTGCTACCAAAGCCTTCATCGAAACCGCCTGGATCGAAGTGGACGATGAAGGAAAACGCCTGACCCAGCTGTTGAGACAACAGGAAGCCGAACTCAACGCATTTGAAAAGAAGGAAGTCGCCTCAGTCAGTATTATGAAAGAGATGGAAGAGCCGCGTCCTACTTACTTGTTAACGCGAGGTGCTTACGATCATCCAGACAAAAGCGAAACGCTGCAACCAGCAACCCTGGACGTGCTGCCACCCATGAGCGACTCGTTGCCCGTTAATCGTCTGGGGCTGGCGCAATGGCTTGTCGATCCCGCCCATCCCCTCACCGCTCGCGTTGCTGTCAACCGCTACTGGCAGCGCTACTTTGGCGTGGGATTGGTTAAGACTTCCGAAGACTTCGGCTCTCAAGGTGAACTTCCCAGCCACCCTCTTCTGTTGGATTGGTTGGCCAGTGAATTCATTCGAAGTGATTGGAATATAAAGGCGATGCAGAAGTTTATCGTCATGAGCGCCACTTACCGACAGTCTTCTTTCGTAACATCCGAACTGATTGAATGGGACCCCGACAATAGACTTCTCGCTCGGGGGCCTCGTTATAGACTCGGGGGACAGGTCTTACGCGACCAGGCACTTGCTGTATCAGGTTTATTGGCACCGCAAATTGGCGGTCCCCCCGTTATGCCTTATCAACCAGAAGGCCTTTGGGATGAAGTGAGCGCTAAGGGCTATAAATACATAGTCGGGGACGGTGATGATCTCTACCGAAGAAGTCTATACACCTTTTGGCGAAGAACGGTGCCCCCTCCGTCCATGATGAATTTTGATAGCTCGGCTCGGGAAATTTGCTCGGTCCGAACGAACCGTACAAACACCCCACTTCAGGCGCTGAACTTAATGAACGATCCGCAGTTCGTTGAAGCGGCTAGAGCACTCGCAGAAAGGATGTTACTTCAGGGAGGTCCTTCAGTTGCTGATCAGATCGCCTACGGTCACCAGATCGTGCTTGCTCGACAACCAGAGCCTAAGGTCTTGAGCATTCTAATGGATGGGTTCGAATCCTATTTGGAAGTGTATCAGTCTGAGCCTACGAAAGCCGAACAGCTCACTTCGGTCGGTGCGTCCCAGCCCCATTCAGATTTGGATCCACCGACCCTAGCTGCCATGACCATCATTTCGAACCTTCTCCTCAACCTCGATGAAGCCGTTACCAAAGAGTAAAGCATTATGGATCCATTACTAGAATCTCGCCTTCTGATGAATCGCCGCCAGTTCTTTGGAAAGACTGCGACCGGCCTCGGAACCATCGCGCTCGGCAATCTTCTCGGACGCGATTTGATGGCTTCCCCTTCGGCCGATTCGTTTCCAAATTTTGCGCCCAAGGCGAAGCGAGTCATCTACCTCTTTCAGTCCGGCGCTCCATCCCAGATGGACCTATTCGACTGGAAGCCCCGTATGCGTCAGGAGTATGACAATGATCTGCCAGACTCAGTCCGCCGTGGGCAGCGGTTAACAGGCATGACGGTTGGTCAAAAACGCTTTCCAGTTGCACCTACCATTTTCGATTTCAAACAACACGGTCAAAGCGGCGCCTGGGTGAGTGAACTACTACCCAATATTGCACGTATCTCTGACAAGCTGTGCTACATCAAATCC
>CALGUT010000887.1 GCA_937920335.1 uncultured Opitutales bacterium | reverse complement strand
TACTAAAGGGATCAAGATAATCGCATTTCTCAACACCCGCTTTCTGATACCAAACATAAAAAAGCGCCTCCCTATCAGGAGGCGCTTTTGAATACTATGGTTTAGACTTTGAAAGTATTAGAACTTGAAAGTACTAGTCAGGCGCCAGATCTGCGTCGGCGAGATGCGGTAGCCCGCAGGTGTTCCATCAGGTTGAGTCGTCAATGGGATGAGACTTTCATCATCACCCACATTATAAACGTTCAACTGTATACGCCAATCGATCTTATCGCTAAGTTTGATGTTGTAACCCAACCAGAGGTCCAAATTAGCCTCACTTGGCCCAGGATAGGGATTATCCAACAGAAACTCAGCCTCACCTGTAGTAGGATTGTTTTGGATACGATATCCAATGACTGTTTCGTCCTGCCAGCGATAACCGACACCCAAGTTCAATCCAGCGAGCTTACCTTCCGTGAAATCGTAGTTGGACACTATGTTGTAGCGCCATTTACGAATTTCAGGATTGAAGGTATTTTCTTGAAGACGGGTGAGTGCCCACTCTCCACGGAAAGTACTTTGCCACTGAAGTTCTAATCTGTCGGAGGTAGGGCTTCCCCACCAGATACGAAGGTCACCAGCAGGTCCGTCCATTGCTTCATTGATCAAATCAACATACTCAGAAAGCGCTTCACCACCAAGATTCTGGCGCTTAGCTTCAGTCTTCGACGCATTGATCGCAATTCTCCAGTTCGGCAGCGGTTGCGCTGTAAACTCATACTCTTGTCCTTGAGACGTTGAATCCTGGGTATAAGCAAACCCCGGAGGTGCATCTCGTGAGCTAATGCCACGGTAAACCGTAGGATCGGTATCCACATTCAATCCCCACGCGGTATAAAACGCTTCGGGATCACCGGTTCTCTTAGCAGACAGTGTGCGAACATCATCTTCCAGTTTACGCCATGCTGCTACGTGAGAAGCTTCATCTGCATCTGCAAGAGATTGAGCAAACGCGGTTGCAGCCTCAGCATCGTCAGGGAACATCGCTGCACCCTGATCATTTTGAGCAGGAGTTGGTGAGTAATTGTTTTCGCCGGTTGGATTATTTGCACCGGAAGCATTCACATCGAACTCAAAAATATTCGCCCAATCAATACCCCGCTTCAGGACACGAGAGATAAACCAGGTTCCGTTAAGATTTTGAGAAGTCTGCAACAGTGATGACGTCTCGTAGTCAGTGACTCTGAGTGAGTACTTACCATCCTTGGTCGCTAGCAGAATACTTCTATCCTCCGTCTTTCCATTCGGTGCCGCAAGTTCAACGCCAAAGGCATCCACCCGTCCAGCACCTGGACGAAAGTTTTCAGATTCGTTGTAATACAAGCTCACCTCAAACGGTAACCAATCATTATTTGGTAATACACGATTCAGGTGAAGTGCAGCACTTACGCTATTAGACTGTCCTTCTTGATTTCCTGAAGGATCACCATTCAAGCGCAACGCTGGGTCGTTCATGTCATAGCGACCTCTCCATTCTCCGTTTTCGATCAGCTGAGGAGCACGCTCTGCCCAAGTGGACAGTTTATCTTCACGCCAACCATAGGTGGTTACAAGAGCACCGTCCCACCAATGGGATTGCAAAACCAATGCTTCAGATTCTACCTTATACTTCGTAGCTTGGCTACCGTTACCTGTAGTAAATGGATCCAAGTCACCGTCTGGATCTGAAGAATAAATATTCATATCCGTGGTTCTCCATCCAACATAATTGGCTGGGTTCTCTGATTGCGTCGACCAAGTCGCCGTATCGTTTGGATCAGCTCCTTGAGCACGCGGATCAAACCAGGGATCTCCAAAACCAACCGTTGCAGGCGCATTCCACGTGTCATCATAAAAACGAACCGGAGAGTTGTCAGGCATATTGATCTCAAACTGAGGATTCGGAATATTTGCACCGGCTCCACTTACACCGTTGAACCCGATCAAGCTGGGTCCTAAGTAAATGGATACATTGGGTATATTCTTATTATCAGTATAACGGGCATCAGACTCGGTGTTTCTGCTTACCTCGTTGATGTATTTGTCGTCAGTAACAAAACGCTGGTAGAAACGTCTTTTGTCATAGGCTTCTTCTTCAACTAACAAACCGGTCAAAGTGTGCCGACCCAGTATACGCATGATCCATGAATCATCATTGATATCGTTGAAGTCATAGGTAGCAAAGCCAGTAAAACGGGCAACCTCACGTTCTCTGAAACTGCGGTGGTTCCCGCCTTGACCAGAGCTTGAAATGAACGGACGTCCCACATTCGGGTTGGGAGTTCCGTCGGTAAAGGTCTCGTTTACATCGATGAAAAGATTCTGATTGAAATCGATTAAGGTTTCGCGCCCCCACGTATATTTTTGGTTATCCCATGCGGCTTCGTAGCCCAGCTTTCCACTCAAGAAAGTCTGGTTAATTGTGAAGTTTTTCGCATCCCAGTTCTCATACTCCTTCTTGTTAGGACCATCGATAAGCTGGTTGTAAAAATCAAAAACGGAAGGATCTGTGAGCGTTTGATCCTTATACTGACCGAAATCAACAAACGGAAAATCTACCGCAGAATCTCCTGGATAAACCGCCGCATCACGGACGAAAGATGAATAACTACCGATAGATCCCATTCTCGAGAACGTTAATCCACCAATCTGTGCATCCGGCTGTCCATCTGGACCCAAGCCATTGGGATTGAAGAATTCTGTTACAATAAACTCCTGCGTTGGCGTATTACCGTTAGAATCACCATAAATGGCAATAGGACCGCCAAATACCTGTGCATAGTTACCGGCAGCAGGTATATACCATGGGTTTGGCCCATTAACCAGCGGATTGACGATCGGGTTTGCCGGGTCGTCTGGATTAAAAAATGAAGCGGGCCCCGCAATACTCGCGCGATTAATGCCATAACCAGGAAGGCTCAAGTTGTTGTCTTCCAATTCGGTAGGATTAAACGTTTGCTGCCCGTAACCACCCTCAGGATTAAATTGTCCAGTGGGTCTCCAATTTGGATCTGTCGTATTGAAATCACCGTTTTGATATACCGGACGAAACCATGCTGTAATATTGTCCCCCACCGGAATCTGACGTGGACGGTTCGCCTTGATATCACCGTCTTCATAATGCGCCTGAAAACTCGTTGTAACCGTATCCGTATTTAGGAATTTCGGCTCGTAACGCACATGCACGTAAAATCTGGAGTCATCTTCGAAAGCGGGATTCTGTTGAAAATTCTCTTGATCGTCCAACAGAGCAACACGGATAGACAGCTCGTCTTCAATAAGGACATGGTTAACGTCTATTGATCCGCGGACACTGCCGAAACTACTCAGACGGAATTCTACTTCGCCGAAATTATTAAACTGAGCTTTCTTGGTTGAGGTGTTGATGATACCGGCTGGTGATCCCAATCCAAAAAGGATCGCATTCGGGCCACGCTGCATTTCCACACGTTCTACATTATAGCCATCCCAAGGAAGATCCGAGATGAAATAGTTACGCGCATTATCTGCTGCGGCTAAACCACGAACTCGGGTGTTGGTATGCGGTTGGTCAAAGCGACTGGATACCGATGTTCCATCTTGGCCACCCGCAAAATTACCTTGAACGCTGGCAACCTCAGTATTGGTGGTGTAAACAAGCAATGACTCTGTATCGGTTGCGCCGATATCTTCCATAAACTGTTCGGTATAAACGGATATCGCAGATCCGACATCACGGAGTTGGGTGTTGATACGGGTTCCACCCAAGGTGGTCGTAGCAACATACCCTTCGGTTTCTGAAGGAGTAACTTCGAAAGGATCCAAAATGAAGATCTCCTCTTCGTCCTCCTGCCCGAATACGGGAGTAGCAATCGCCCACGGCATCAGCAGTAGAACGAGTAACTTAATGTAGTTCGTGTTTTTTTTCATTGGGGTTCTATTTTAGTTTGTTTATCAACGCTTACCGCAACAAACGTGAATGGGAACAGGCTCGTTAGGGCTGCTCTCGATTCTATTCAGGCCGGGGGCGTTGTAGCGCGAAGTGGTTACTTTGTAGTGTAGTTAAATTACCCCAATGATAGGGTATTTTCTCTAAACTTTCATTGAGAAGTAATATCAGGTTTATTAGATCCTTTGCTACAAATTGAGATGCGTTTTCAATCCGTGGCTTGTGATTCCAACCTCTTCCAAGAAAATATTTTCAAAAACTGAAATCGAATGGACAGTACCATTCGCCTTAGTCGTTGCCTGTCAACATATAAAAGCCTCCAATTAAAATAGAACCCTGGACCCCAAAACTCATACCGAAACACTAGAAATCATACAGTCTTACCGACTGTCAGACTTAGCATATGCCACAGAATAGGCAAAGAAAGTTTACCAGATTCCTGAGATGCGTTGCGCATTACTAACGAACTCAATCAAGTGGCGAAACCGTCAGTCTAGATTCCAATTCCTGCCGCAACCCCGGAGGATCAGTATCAGAGATCAGGTCCAATGCCGTCGACCAACTCCTGCGCGCTTCTCCGATTTTCCCGTTCGCTTCCTGAATATCCCCTAGATTTGAGTAGAAAAACGCGCGATCAGGATACATTGATAGGACCCTTTTAACCGTTTGTTCGGCTTCGTCGAGTTGTCCAGAGCGAATATGAGCCTGAGTTTTAACTCCAAATAACTCCAGGGAGGCGGACCCAAGCCGGATCGCTTCTGAAAAATACATTATCGCCGTTTCATAGTCGCTTTGGCTAAAACTGAGTTTGCCTGCGTTCTCAAGAGCAACGATGAGTTGCGCCCGGATCGATGAATCGTTCGGTTTTACTCCCATGGCCCTGTTGAGGAGCTCTACCGCCCGATCTGGTTGGTCAAGTTCGCCAAAAGATTTAGCCAAAGATACCATTAACTCAAGATCTTCAGGAAAGAGAGCGTAAAGGACCTGCTGGTGCTTTACTACGTCCAGCAGGTTGTTGTCCCTGGAATAGAGATCTACCAAAAGGCGGTTCACAAAGCCATCGGCGGGGTCAAGCTTGTAGGCCTTTAATAGGTAGTCTTTCGCCTTTTCAAAATTCTGCCGTTGGATCTCCAAACCACCCAGAGCAACCCAAAGGATAGGTATATTCGGATCTATCGAAAGAGCTTCCAACGCAGTCGCCTCTGCGGCATTTAGCTTCCCCATTTCTATGAGCGTTTTGACCAACAACGGGTAAGCATGTTCGGTGGGGGCTCCTTTTCGAATCGCTTGAGATAACTCGCTCTCAGCTTCCGCTCTTCGCTCCTGATCATAAAAAAGGCTTCCGCGCAATAGGTGCGGTGTCGCACTCGACGGATCGATTTCTTGCATGCGCGCCAAATAGGACAATGCGCGCTCAGTTTCCCCCACTCGCTTAAAATCCTCAAAAAGAAAACCGAGTCCCTGCACATCGAAAGAAAAGTCCACCAACTCTTCGAGCCAGGGATCAAACGGAGGAAGGTCCCACCCCCGGCTATTTTGGATTCTCAATTTCGCGGCTCGTTCAGGTATTCCTTTCGCGTCCATTAATTTTGCCAAGAGCACCAAGCCTTCAGAAAACTCAGGATGAGCAGCCACTACGGTCTCCAGAATCTCGATCGCTCGATCCCTGTCGTTACGCTCGAGAGCCTCTCTCGCTATAGCGATGCCAGCAAACGGATTGCTCCTATCAGCTGCCAATACCTTCTCATAAGCCAACAATGCCTCCCCCACTCGATTCAGCTTATAAAAGCTTTCCCCCAAGCTCAAATACGCCGGGACGTAGGCCTTCTCGCGACTGACCACTTCTTCAAGGTGACGGATCGCCTTATTCAAATCACCTTTATTCCGAGCGATGTCGGCCAGGTAGTAATGGGCTTTAGAAACTTCTTTTCCAGTTCCCGTATTCAGATAATGAATATAAACTGCTTCGGCTTTACCGTATAATCGATTCGCGTGATACACTCGCCCCAAGTTGAAAAGTGCGCCCGCGTCTTCAGAGTCAACTTCGAGCGCTGATTCTTCGGTGGCTATCCTTTCTGCCAGCGCAGAGGGGAAGGTAGATAAGTCCAGTGTCTCCGCTGATACCCTAGCGTTAGACTCATCACCAGTGCCTGAGCATCCAACGATCAGTAAACAACCGATTAGCACCACTAACCCCACGACGACTGCCTTTAACTTAATCATAGATCAGGGAGTTGGGCTCCGATCCCAAAGAGTGACACGGCTCAGGTGCTTATAGGGAGGGTAAAAGTACATGCCTCCAGTCACAAACTCCACTTCACCATCCCCATCCATATCTGCCGCATCCAGAACAACCAAATGAGTCGGTGCATAAGCCAGCACATGAGCCACAAATCGCTCAGATCCCGTATTTTCATACAGCAGAAATGAAACCGCATCGTCAGTGCTCCAGTCATTGAACCCACTCACCGCCAGTATATCCTGATCTCCATCACCTTCTATATCGACCACGACCGGACTGTAACTGCCGGAAAAATCACCGAGTCGATGATAGGAGAAAGTCCCGCCAGCTGTATTTTCTAACCACTGAACCCCATGCCAGGGGCGAGATCCCGGTATACCATAGTCGAAACCATCTCCGTTCGTGTATACAAGATCCAGATCTCCATCCTGATCCAAATCGGCGACTGTCAATCCGCTGCTACCGTAGTCTTTGATCGTTGAACCATATATAACACTGCTCGAAAAATCACCATCCCCGGTGTTTTCGAACCGGTAAACATCTTCCCAATTCTGAGACACCAATGCCAGTATATCCTCATCTCCGTCATTATCGATGTCAGCAATCGGTGCGTGAATCGTACCAGGTAACTCCAGCAGCGTATGAGCCTTAAACTCCCAAGGACCTACCTGCTCCAACCACTGAATTTCGCCTTCAAAGTACCCAAATTTTCCGACCACCAAATCTTGATCTCCATCCCCATCCAGATCGCCCGCTTCCACATACGTTACACGATAGGTCTTATCGACTAACGTCCGATTCGTAAACCGACCCTCGCCTCGATTCTCGATGACAACCACCGAACCAATGCTGTCGTTGTTTGGCGTCACAATTCCCATGCCAGCTACCAGGACATCCAAATCCCCATCCGCATCAATATCGGCCGTCTTGATATGAGAGGGCCCCGCAATTGGCTGCCCGATCACCTGCTCTACGTATTCATTTACTGCGACCTGCCTGATCCACATAACCTTATTCAAACGCCCCTCGGCAGCAATAACGTCCAACAAACCATCCTGATCCAAATCCGCGATATGAAGGTCAGTAATCCAGGGAAGCCCCTCTACCGGGTCTCCTATATTTTGCGACACAAGGTAGTCGGTCCCAAAATCTGGAGCCGAGGGTTGCTTGTCTGCACACGAAACGCAGAGAATACTGAACGCCAAGCAGAGGACTCGAAGCACCGCTTTCATCAATCCAATACTCTGAGAGCAGCCTTCAGGTATCCCAAAGCGTAGGCCATACCTGCATGCCACGGAGCATCACAAGTCATCTGCGGCGTGTGATCCGGAATCAACACCCCCTCATAACCGTTTTTCTTCAAAATCTTGAGCACGCGCATCATGTCCACGTCTCCTTCATCAATAAAAGTCTCTTTATAGGTGGGCACCTTACCCCTCACATTACGAAAGTGAATGTAGCCGATCTTCTTTTGGGCACTATAAGAATCGACCGTATCGTAAATATCTCCCTCAGTCATCTCAGCCAAACTACCAATACAAAACTCCAAGGTGTTCGCTTCACTGGGAACCAGATCCAAAAGCTTTTGATAAAGGTGTGGCTGATAGACGAGTCGCGGTTGGCCTCGCACAAATTCACAAGGAGGATCGTCTGGATGCGCGGCCATCTTGACACCCACCTCCTCCGCTACCGGAAGAATTTCATCCAGGAAATAACGTAACCGATCCCATAATCGCTCATGCGTAATCGACGGGATATTCCCGGCGGGCGCATCCGAATCGTAAATCATATTCCAGACCATTCCATGAGGTATGGGGGTATCTTCAGGACCGTCCATGCCAACTGATTCCGCGCCGCCTCGCGCATAAGGCCCCTTTACTCGTCCAGCAACGCCCGCCAAGCTAAAATTATACCCGAAGATCGGAATTCCCGCTCTGCCAACATTACGAATCTGGCGTTTGATATTCTCCATCTGGAGCTCTTTTTTAGGCCCATCCAACAAAATATCGTGCCAGTGAGCGGGATCAAAATTCTCGAGTGCTTCTAACACAAGCCCCTCCGACTCGACCTCTTTCCGGATTTGATCCAGCTCTTCAAATGACCAAATCACATTGGGATCCCCCGCCAAGCCCCAGCCCAGTTGAGAACCCGTCGGTTGATCCTCTCGACTATTCAAAGCACCTCCTTTGAAATAATCGACATAATGCGCAACGATGTGAGTCGCTCCTGCCTGTTTGGCGAAGCGAAAATTGTCGCGAGTCAGCATATGCCGATAGAGTCCAAGGCCGAGTTTCATGTGAAGGACTTAGACGGATTAATCTGCCCAAATCAAGGCTTAGGGACCCCAGATTTGAAAACGACCGCTTACCTGCAATAGCGCTAATATATGGAGCATACCATCATAGTATCTCCATTCTCCCTCCTCGAAAGGTGCGTCCCAAAGTGCTTGAACGAATTCCATGGCCACTTCTCTGTCAGAAGCTAACCCAGCCGTCGCAGCCATATGATACAATCCGCCCGACGAAGAATCCGACAAGGGTGTTCCATCGAGCTCCATCTGATTCGGAATCCCGCCTTCAATCTGTCCTAGAAATTTCAGCACACGATTACTTTGTTCGACCTGCCAGGGATCTTTTTTCCACCAAGTATAGTCCAACGCAACATTGGAAAGGGTTCTCCATGCATCGAAACGAAAATCCTCGTGTCCGTTGTGCACAAACGGTTGTCCATCCATGTAAGTATAGTCAGCCATCAAGCCGGTTTCAGGGTGAGCGGCCTGCTTAAAGAACTCACGACTTACCTCTGCGGCATCCGACCAAAACGCCTGATCCGCCTCTGCCCACTCCGCCCAAAGCTCGTAAAAAGCGGGAAGATGATAGGACGGGTCCGTGACGTGCGCCCACTGCCTAAATGGCACGAACCTTATGATCTTTTCATCTCGATCCCACATGGCAACAACATCACCCTCTGGCTCTTGTCGCAACTGAAGCATTGCCTGCAGTACCTTGTTGGCCTCTACCCTGTAATTAAAGAGCCCATCCCCATTACCCCAACGGTGGGCTGCGAAAAACAAAGCCATCGCAATCCATTCCTCACCATCTGAGGCCGGGCCCTGATCTAATCGATTACCATCTCTAGAACAGTGCCATGAGAAAAAACCTTCCAAGGGTCCTGACGTTTGGCGCATGTACGTATCCGCCCATTTCCAAATACGGTTGAATTCGTCCTGTTTGTCCATTTGAACAGCGATCATCATTCCGTAGGAAATACCTTCCGAACGAACGTCGCCATTTCCGACATCAAAGATATAGGCCATATCTTCACCGACCGGATAATAGACACGTTCAGTCTCTTTATCGCCATTGAAGTAGTGATCCCAGGCTTCCAATAGCTTCTGCTCAACCTCAGAGTCTGATTTCCCGAGGTATTCACTGAATAAATTCCTTTGTGCAGGCACCTCTAAAGAGGTCGATTCATGAACTGCGCAGCCAACAACCAACGCCCAACAGCCTACGAGAAGATACCTATGAATCCGCACTTCCCGCATCAGGTCTCTCCTTCTCGTTCTTTTCGGCGAGCTGCCAACTCATCACCGATTCGGTAGTTAAGTTCCTTCGTAATCGGATAGAACAAGAGGGTAATCGCGGCAGCCAAGATAAAGAGCGCGGGATAAATCGAAGCTACGTGCAGGATCCCCGTGAGCGCAGAACTGGTCAACTCGCTTCCCGATTCATAGCCATATATAGATAATAGCATGCCACTTACGAAGCCCCCAAAACCCAAGCCCGCTTTCAATGCAAAGACGATTCCGGCAAATACGAATCCCGTGGCCCGACGACCGGTCTTCCATTCAGAGTAATCGGCGGCATCTCCAATCATGGACCACAGCAAAGGAATCGTTGGGCCCCAAGTAAGTCCCCAGGCGATTCCCTGAAGGAACAAAAGGTCGATATTGTTCGGATCGATAATGAGTAACCAAAGCGTGGCTAACGCATTGAAAAACAAACACACGCTGAACAAAGCCCGTTTACCGATCAGCTGAGAAAGAGGCTTCGATGAAAAGACCCCAAAGATCGTTACAACGGTAGCCACCATACCCAAGAAGCCATAGGTGACACTCGATACGTTTGATTGATCTTCTTCTGCCAACAAGCCAAATGCATTGAGGAAGGTTTGCCCCAGTGACAACTGACCGTCGCTGGGGATGAACAAGTTGTAGCTCTTTAAGAATACATACATGGCATCCATGTCCACAGACGTAGACATGAATAGCGGCATCGTTCCGCCCCGAACCACTAACATAATAAACAACATCAACGTGGCGATAAACAGGATGACCCAGGATCGATTACCGAACGCATCCTTGACGTCCTGCTTTGCAGACGACTGCTGATTCGGATCCGGTGCCACCCTCTCTTTAACACTTAGAAAACTAATAAGAAAGAGGACCACCGTTATCGCGGCAAATATACCGATCGTAATTGACCAGCCTTTTCCATTATCCCCTTGCCCGAATTTAGAAACCAATGGCAGCGTCAATCCTTGAACAATGAATGTAACTATGGTGACAGCGACGAAGCGGAATGTGGAAATACTGGTCCTTTCATCGATATCACCAGTCATAACCCCATTCAGGGCGCAATAAGGAACGTTGTTTACCGTGTATATCCCCATTAGGAGAAAATACATCAAATAGGCATAAACCAGCCGACCGGTTACCTCGAAATCCGGAGTCGTAAATGTCATCCAGAATATACCGGCAAACGGTAAGGCAGACCAGACCAACCAAGGCCTGA
>CALGUT010000886.1 GCA_937920335.1 uncultured Opitutales bacterium | reverse complement strand
CTGCTATGGCCTATCAATGGTATAAGGATAATGTGGCAATCAGTGACGGTGCGTCTATCTCGGGTGCTACATCCGATAGTTTGTCGCTTACGAGTGTCACGGAATCTGACCTTGGAATATATTATGTAGTGGCTTCGAGCGAAGGTGAATCTGTGACGAGTAGTACTGCTACACTTTCAGTTGCCAAGGATCCAAATGCCGATTTTGCGACCTATTTGGAAACGCTGGATGTGCCTCTGGAACTCAGAGGTTTTTCGGATGATCCCGATCGCGATGGATTCGCCAGTGGAATTGAATTCCTTATGGGTTCAAATGCGAATGATACTTCTTCAATACCTCGAATTACTCCTTCAACCATCATGGTAGGTGGTCAAGAATACTTCGCTGTAAGTTTTCCGGAAAATACTTTGGCGACAGATCTTTCTTTGGAAGCTGAGTTCAGCTCTTCGATCGAGTTTGAAGGTGCGACTGAAGGAGTCGAGGTCTCGAGAGAGGATGAAGGCGGTGGGGTTGAACGTGTAACGCGACGCAGTGCGGAAACTATAGGAGTTAAGAAGAGAGCGTTTGGTAGATTCAAAGGAAGAGACTCTGATTGAGCTTAGAATCTAATTCTACGCTATCTCCTGCTCTAGGTTCGATTAAAACTGGGATACGCCTTGTCTTGAAGGGAGCAAAGATAAATCCCTATCCGAATGATAAAGGTTGATCGTCCCCGGGGTTAGTCCTCTGGAATATGGAACGGAATTAAAGCTTAGAATTTTGCATCCGGGCCGCTAAACCTTAGCTCGTCCTGCTTGTTATTAGCATTGTACTGATACTGGGTATCTCTGAATTCTTTGCCGAGTTCTTTCGAAAGGCTTGGGTCGAGATTTTTGAGGCCATCAATTGTGCCTGAGACGTTACTCAGGAAAGATTGGTATCTTTCGAGTTGGTAGCGTTCTTTTGCCAGTTCTTCTTGGGATTTTCCGATGAGTGGAATGTGCCAGCGGTTAAGATACTTGTTTTCCAATTCTGAGAAATATTCTTCGGTCAGGTAGGCGCCTCCTGAAGCTGGGTCCAAGGTCTCAAGGTCTTTGAGTTCTGACATACGCATGAGTGGGGAGTAGAGCTCACTTACTTCAAATTCTCTCAGTTCGACCGTGTCGAGTCCTCGTTCGTCGATGGGGATTTCTTCATTAGGATCATCGATATCCAGGGTAGGGCGGAGTCGTGCTTCCACGGCGGCATCAATTTCTTCTATCTTTTGGTCGACGGGCTTAAACGGGGTTTTGTTTTCCACGACGACCTTTGGGCGCTGCCTTTCCTCGTCTTTGAGTTCTTCCCACTTGTATTTGGAGTTTAAGTATTCTGAGACAGTTGATTCCTTGAAACCTTCTGGATTCTTCTCGGCTTCGGTTTGAGCAAAAGCGGGTTGAATGAGAAAAGGCAGGATCAATGTCAGATGCTTAACTTTCATAATAGTCAAATTAGATGGCGGCGTTCACTGGAGGTCTTAACAAACCTAAAAACGAGGACGTTTCAAGTCTTGGTTTTAATCCCGTTTGATTTTCAAGGCCGAGTCATAGACCGTTTTTGAGTCCGATTTTGGCGAGATTGTTCCTCTTATCTGAGGTAATTGATGGTTTTGCTGAGCTACGCGGTTCCTTCATGAATAGCAACGATACCGAGTGTCATCCTAAGTGCCGCTACATTTTTGAATCCGGCTGCCTCGAGTTCTGAGATGAGTTGCTGCCGAGGAGGGAATGCCTCAATGGAGTCGCCGAGGTAATCATACGCCTCCGGTTGCCCGGTTACCCAACCGGCTAAGGTTGGAAGAATGTATTTCAAATAAGCGTAGTAAATCGGACGAAACCATCGGTAGGGCTGTGAAAACTCGAGTATAAAGATCTTTCCGCCCGGTTTCAGGGATCTAAGGATATCCTTGAGACCTTGCTCCCGATTTTCCAGGTTTCGAACACCGAATGCGACGGTCATTGCGTCCACCGAATCAGTTTCAAGTGGCAGCTTTAAGATATCACCAATTTCGAAGGTGATCGCTGGAGAGGGATCTCTGGCATCCCGCTTTTTGATAGCTTCATCGAGCATGGGTTGGCAGAAATCAAGGCCGCGGACCTCGACATCATTTCCCAGCTTTTTCTTGAGTGCGAAGGCCACGTCCCCGCTCCCGGTCGCCAAATCTGCCACGAGCTTGGGATGGGTCTCTTTGACTTTCTTAACCAAAACTCGACGCCACCAGTAATCGACACCGCCGCTCAGAAGGTGATTGGCCAGATCATATCGTTTGGCAATACCACCAAACATGCTACGGACCGCTTCAGCTTGAGGCATGACTAGGAAGATTCCTTTTCTTCTTTGGGTTCTTCCAATGTGGCGGTATCCTTGCCCTTGATGCTTTCCACGACCCATTTTGAAAGCTCTCCGTCCGGATCGTCAACCGCCTCCGCGTTGATCAGAAAGTGTGTTTGTCCGGAATTGCGGCTGATGATCTTTAAGCCGTGTTCATAGTCTTTAAAGAGATGTTCGCAAATCGAGCTAGTAGATCGGTCTTCCAATACGGCCATTTCCACAATTTTCGTACAGGCATCAGCGGAGAACTCGAGTTCCAGTCCGTGTTTGTCTTTGAACTCCGCCTTGAACTCTTCGACGCGTTTAAAGAGGAATTCGTTCAAGGCCGCCTTGTTATTAAGCAGTAAGTCGGTCAGCGCTTTGTGAGGATCTTCAATGGTATCTGAATTTACTTCAAAATTCTTGATCGAGGTGGAAGAGAGCTCGAATTTGAAGTCTCTGAACGTTTTCTCGAGTACCGTCATTAGGCCACGGGCTCCAGTCCTCTCTTTAGATGCGCGATCAGCGATTTTCATAATGGCTTCGTCTGTTATCGAAAAATCGATATCATAGCCTTTGAAGTCGCGGTGATACTGATCGAGGATGCTGCCCTCTGAGTTTTTTAGTATTTGGCTCAGATCCTCGGCGGATAGTGACTCACAAGCTACCCTTACTGGCAAACGACCGACAAATTCAGGTTCAAAGCCATAATCGATAAAGTCTCGTGTTTCTGTGAGATTGAGAAAGTGGGAATCGTTTTCTTCGCTGCCGTCCCGCTTGGACGCAAATCCGATCTGCCCTTGGTCCAACCGCTTACGGACGTTCTCGGACAATTTGTCAAAAGCGCCGGAAACGATGAAAAGAATGTTCTTGGTGCTCAAGGTGCGCTTTTGCTTTTTCGATCCTTGGCCCATGCTCATCATCGCCTGCATCTGACTCATCATGTCGTGAGGGCTAAACAGATTCACATCGGCTTCTTCCATAAGTTTTAGAAGGTTGATTTGTACCCCGCGTCCCGAAACATCTTTACCGCCGCTTGAAGTATTTCCGGCTATTTTGTCGATCTCGTCTATGTAAATAATGCCATACTGAGCGAGCTCTGCATTGCTATCGGCTACTTTATAGAGGTCGCGAACGAGGTCCTCGACGTCATTGCCTACATAACCGGTTTCGCTGAACTTCGTGGCATCCGCCTTTACGAACGGAACTCCAATCAGCTTTGCGATATTGCGCATGAGGTAAGTTTTCCCGACACCAGTCGGTCCCAGTAACAAAATATTTTGTTTACTATATTCCTTTTCCGCGAGCTTGGGGTCGTTGATAGACTGACGAACGTGATTGTAGTGATCGCAAATAGCTACCGATAAA
>CALGUT010000885.1 GCA_937920335.1 uncultured Opitutales bacterium | reverse complement strand
AAGGTGCCAAAACTATTAAATACCCACATCTACCTAATAATCAAAATCTTACAAATCATTCAACCCATCCAAGCATACGGTATCGTCAGGAATCGGGAAATAATTCCCAAACTAGACTTAACCGTCATAAGCAACCTTGGGAAATAATACCCATATGGACTCAGATTTTTTTCCCTGAGAGCCGGTAACGTATATAATCTCGATTTACACCCAGCAGTCGGGCGGCAGCGGAGACATTATCGTTCGTTTGCTTTAATGCATGGTTGATGATGTCCAAAACCGCTTCTTCGATATCAAACCCACGCTCGGGGAAACGGTAGGCCGGATTAAACCAAACGTCATCACTGAGAAAGGCTTCTTCGTCCTTAGGATCCACTCCCGCCAACATTGCAAGATCGAGGGCATCGGATTCTTCAAAAATAAAAGATCGCTCTAGTTCGTGAGAAAGCTCTCTTACATTCCCGGGCCAAGAGTAACTCAACATCCGCTGGATCCCTTTGCTGGATAGGCGTTTTCCGCTTACCTTGTAGCGCACTGATAGTTGCTGGATCAAATGCGCAGCCATATCCGGCAGGTCCGCTTTACGCATCTCCAACGGAGGAAGCTCTATTCTGAGCAAATCCAAACGATGATACAGATCCTCCCGAAAAAGGCCCTGAGAAACCAGTTCCTTAAGATTCTCCGCAGCGGCTGTTATCAATCGAATATTTATCTTTATCGACTTATTGCCCCCTACCCGACGAATCTCCTGATCTTCAATCGCCTTGAGAACCTTCGCTTGGAGAGGTAAACTAAGACTCGGAAGTTCGTCTAGGAACAACACGCCGCTATCAGCTGCCTCGAAAAGTCCGATACGCGCGCTCTTTGCATCCGTAAACGCACCCCGCTCATGTCCAAACAATTCAGATTCAGCCAACGTCTCAGGCAGAGCAGAACAATTGACTTCTACCAACGGTTTACCCGCTCGTGGACCTTCGCTGTGAATCCAGCGAGCAAATGATGTCTTTCCGGTTCCGGTCTGACCAATAAGTAGAACCGCCGGCAAGGATTCTGACAGGCGTTGATCCGTTTCAATGACCTTTTCCAGCTGAACGCGCACTCCTTTCATGGCCGCCCCAAAAAAAAGATCCGAGTCTTTGGGCGCTGTTTCCTTTCGAAAATTTTCGATCCGGTCTTGCTTCTGCTGTTTTCGACTCCTGAGAATGACCAACGGAAGTTCCTCTAGTTCAAAGGGTTTGCTCAGGAAATCTGCGGCACCATAACGCATCGCCTCAACAGCCGTCTGAACTCCGCCCTCAGCAGTCATCACAAGAACTCGAGTCGTACTCGGATAAGCTCCTTCGCGCAATAGATCGAGTCCGTCTCCATCTGGCAGGTGAATGTCTGAAAGAACGATATCAAACGAGTATTCACCTAACAGATTCCTGCCCTCTTCGAGCGTAAATGCCTGCAAGGATTCTGCTCCTCTAGACTCTAGATATGCTCCTATTCTACGACACAACAACTTGTCATCATCCAACACCAGGATCGAAATACCTGAAAGGGGTTTATCTTCCATAACTCAGACTATGTATAAAAGCAGGATATCATTCCAAACAAATTTGTGTAACTACTGATCAACCTCGTACGTTATTGAAAACGTAGACTTGATCCTGTAGGTTTCAAATTAATCGACCCCAATTGCTATGGCTGCACAAAAAAGAAAATCCCATCTCATCCTGTTCATCTGGCCAGCAACACTGGTAGTTGCCTTCTTTCTTGGACGCTTAACTCTCTCAAACGACACCTCAGCAGCCTATCAAGCTGCTCTGAAAGCATCGCAGAACGAAGCGGGAGTAGGATCTCAAAAAGTGCCGACCCTCCGTGATACTCCCAAGACGGTCGAAACGCCTGAAATGGCGGAAGCGGAGATAGACCCGCTACTTCAGATAAGAAACGCCATCAACGAAAGCGATCCTCTGAAACAGATGTCATTGCTCACGAATGCATTTTCAAAGTTGAACAAGGACAATATACTGGAGGGGTTTGCCCTACTGGACACCATGCCTGATGGTCAGCTTAAACGACAAATGGAAACATTGCTCCTGAATACCTGGGGTAAAATAGATGGGCCAGCAGCCATGGAGTACGTCCTCAGCAAACAGGACGAATCCACCACTGGAGGTGGAGGCCGAGGCCGGGGGGGGAGATTTGACGATGGCAATCTGCGTGACACGATGTCGGTCATGTCAGGCTGGGCGGAGACCGATCCAAGAGCGGCTGTCGGATGGGCCGAAGAAAACGGCACGACTAACCGCGGACGCAACACAGCAATGATGGCAGCTCTTCAAGGCTGGGCTAACACTGACATAGAAGGAGCGATCGACTATGCCATGAACGAAGTCGAATCCATAAGCGATCAAGCAGGCCGCGGTGGCCGAGGCGGAGGGATGGAGAATTTTCTAATCAACCGTTTTGTGAATGAGGATCCTCAAGCTGCTACTCAGTGGGCCATGTCACAAACCGATCCACAGACCCGATCAGAAGCAATTGCATCAACCGCTCGCTCACTAGCGAATAGCGACCCCGAGCGAGCATCTCTCTGGGCTCAGTCAATTTCTGATCCTGAGATTCAGGCAGAAGCCATGCGAGGAACCGCCTCAGGGTGGGCGCGAGAAGATCCCGTCGCGGCAATGGATTGGGCGCTAAATCTTGATGATACCGCTATTGCCAATGATGCAACCAAAACGGCGCTGAGTACGTGGGCCCGCGAAGACCCTTACAGCGCATCCGACTACGTAATCAATATGGAAGAAGGAGTCACCAAGGATAATGCAGCTGCAACATTGACGCAGAACCTGATACGCCAGGACCCAGAAATGGCCATGCTATGGGCCGAGTCCATAAGCGATCCTGCTATACAAACCCAAACCTTAGCTCCGATCACTCAAGGTTGGTTGAAGAAAAACCCGGAAGAGGCGACTAATTGGATAAATTCCTCAGGGCTTCCTGATCAAACGAAACAAGCACTGCTGAATCCGACGGATGTAGCGCCCAAAGAGCGGCCTAAATAGAAAATCCTTGATTTAGAGCATTGCAGAAAATTCCTCAAGGAATACCGTAATTACTCTGATGGGTTTAGATTCAATCAGACTGCTTACACTCAATATTGCACACGGCCGCGGCCCCATTATGCACCAAGGGTTGGTTAAGCAGAAAACGATCCTCAAGTGGATGGATAAGATCGTAGAGCTTCTAACCGACCTTAAACCCGATATTGTTGCACTTCAGGAGATTGATGAGGATTCACAATGGAATGGAAACCTAGATCTGCTAGAATATCTCAGATTGAATGCCAGTTTTGATTATGCCGCCTACGGGATGCACAATCAACACGCCGGGAAATACCGTCTTAACTACGGGAATGCGTTTCTTTCTCAGTTTCCAATAGTCGCTGACGAAGTCATCGCATTTGATAAAAAGAAAATTGGGTCAAAAGGCTTTCTCTACTGCCGGTGCGACACTCCCCTCGGACAACTCGATTTCATCAACTTACACTTAGACTTTAAGTCAAAAAAATCCCGGCTCATACAGTGCCACGAAATCAAGAAGTTCGTTCTCAACAAAGAAATGGACTATGGGGTAGAATCGAGGCTCACTCCATTCGTCATGGGTGATTTTAATACCAACGTGACCAATGAACAGGATGCAGCCAAGTTCCTCCTGGAAGAGATTTCAGCTCATTCGCATTATCGATCGTATCCCGTAAAAGCGAAAACCTTCCCATCCTACCTTCCCAGAAAAGCCATCGACTACATCTTTGTTCCAGACGCATTTCACGTGACCCATAGTGAAGTTGTGAGGCGCAATGTTTCAGACCACCGCTCAGTATTCGTAGAGCTGTGCGCAAAAGCAGAGGAGAGCGTTAAGAGATAACACCTAGTAGCATCATCTATAACACTACAGATTATAACCAATCTCACACTTTGTGATTTCAGGGAAACTGAATGTATTTATTTTTGCTAATCGGTGTGCTTAACTTACCCTCCTCACTATCTCATTATACTTACTACCCTTCTCATACCTATCATATGCCACTCACAAAATATAGTCGAGGAGCTGTTTTAGCAGTTCTAATCGGACTCGGACTGGCCGCGGTTTCAGTCACTGGAAGCGTTTCGATCGGCGATCTAGCTGTCGCAGTCCAGCCAGGGATTGGTTCAACCGGGGAAAGCGCAGAAACGCTCCGCTCGCACGGCACATTCTTTTTAAGCGCAGGAGTAGCTTTTATACTCTTTTTCGCGTTACTTCGCGGACGAGAAATCCGCAGGCAGCACCCACGCTCTTTCAACTAGAAAGTCCCAAGACCCGACCACTCCTGGAAGCGATACAGCCACGCTTTTGCCGTCGCCCTCCAACCTGTTTCTGCCCAAGAAGCGTAATCGAGCGTGTAGGAAAGATCTCCAGAATTACTCCAGAGTGCTTCAAAATGAGCCTTAAACCGAGCCATCGAAGTCTCAGAGTTCTCTACTCTCACATTAGCTTCCAGGTTCAAGTCCGCCAAATTCCTTCGCGTCCAATTGGCCGACCCCAAACAAAGCTGATTCTTTCCGCTAAACGGATTAAAGATTCCCAATACCTTGTCGTGGAACTGCTCACCATGAGTATCAGCCCAAACGATTCCGATATTTTGCTCCACCGCTAACTCCTCAAATTCGCGTACCACGATTCGATTAGGTATTCCGTTTTTCTCACGACCAAAGGCATCTCGATTCGAATCTAATACCATTCGAACTTTCGCACCGTTCTTCGCAGCCTGCTTGATCGCAGCAATCACATTCCTATCCGATAGATAGAACAATGCGATCATTACCTCATCCCCGGACTCTGCTCCTTCCAACATTTCTATTAAGTGACTCCTGATAGCTCCTTCAGTTATCCACTTTACCCGTACATCTCCCCTCCGGGTATTCCCTCTCATTCCTCCCGCCAACGACTGGATGCGGTCGATCTCTACCGGCAGCGTTTGCTCAGAGCTCGCTTCAAACGACCAAGTGATAAGCTCAAGTTCTGACTTCAACGCTTCGAGCCCTAGGCCACCACGAATACGCACTCCCATATTCGAATGAGCGGAGCTTCCATCGGCAGGATTAAGACTACTTACAAGCAAATCGACGCCTTCATTGTGAGAGGCGGTTATAGCAACCTTCCGGTGATTTGCCTTAAAAAACAATAAGTGCCCCAACTGCTTCATCGAAATTTTCGGCCCATCAATGATCAAGGGGTTCGGTATCAGCGGCCTGTTCACAAACGCCGTCGGTTTGTTAGGATTCGGAGCGAAGCGTGAGTAGAAGCGCGCATTCGTGCCATAGATCCAATTTGAATCCGGCAGCGACCATAAATGAGTAAATACGACTTTCACACCCACCGACTCCATTTCTTTGAAGAAAGCTGGAGCCATTTCCCCATAGATACGGTTAATCGGATCGGTCAAAACAACAATGGGAAGATTCGGATTCGCCTTCTTTTTCTGAACCAACGCAAACGCCAATTCAGTCGATAACTTACGATAATCCTCAACCACCGTACCCTGAAAATGGTTCCAAAGAAAAAAATCGATCACGATAAACTTATCTGCGCGCGCTATCATATCCAGCAGCTCATCGAAAATCTCCTGTTTGATAACCCGCCGTTTTTTGAGCGGATCCCAAGCCGTAGAATCGATCAACAACTCAACATCAGATTCCATTACAGAAAACCAGTCACTTTCACTGTGAGTTCCGGCCGGAGGCTCAGGTTGCTCGACCATAATAAATGGTAGAATCAACGGACTTGCAGCCAAAAGTAGAAAAAATAGATCGAATACGCGAAGCGATCTGCGCGATTTTTCCTCGTCAGCCATAGTGAGGGAATCGTGTCTACCACGATGCAAAGGTCCAACCAAATCCGATCGACTGTTACTCGAACCTCAGAGCATCAATGGGATGCAACTTCGCCGCTTTATAGGCCGGATAAATACCGAATACAATTCCGATCATCGAACAGGTAATAATCGCAACTCCAGCCCAGAACCACGGGAAAATCATCGAAACATCCATCTGGGCCGCTATGATATTTCCAGCAACGATCCCGAAAAATATTCCAAGAACGCCACCTACCTCAGACAGAAAAATCGCCTCTAGCAAAAACTGTTTCAGTATATCCTTACTCCTCGCTCCGATGGATTTACGAATCCCGATTTCCCGCGTCCGTTCGGTCACGCTCACGAGCATGATATTCATCACACCTACCCCAGCAGTCACCAATGCAATCGCTGAAATAATCAATCCACCCGTCCCTATAACAATCGCAATACCATCAAAGATATCCTGAATGGCATCGTTCGAGGTAATATCAAAATTGTTAGGGTCCTCAGGGGCCAACCCCCGAATTGTTCGCAGCAGTCCTATCGCCTGGTCCTGATACTCACTCATCACATCGATACTCGGCGCTTTCACAGCGAGCTGCAACGAGGTGTTGTTATTCGCACGAATCGAAAGAAAACGAGTAATAGGAATAATCACCAACACATCAGGATTAGACCCGAAACTCTGGCCTTTCTCCTCCAGGACTCCGACGATGGTATACTTAGTCCCTCGCTGCGTTATCACTTTCCCGATGGGATTCTCATCCGGGAAAAGCGCTTTAACCACATTTGCTCCAATGACTGTAACCGTTCGATTAAACTCAACGTCCTCCGCCGAAAGATTTCGTCCGTATTCAACATCCATCGGAAAGCACTCGAGGTAGTTCTCATTCGAACCAATGATACGAAGGTTTCGCTCACTCTTGCGATCTTTGTAACTAGCGATCTCTCCGCCATCCCCTAAAAACATACACACTAATGAATCAGACTCCGATTCCATCAGGATCTTAAACCGACGCGCTTGCCGGTAGTCGATCCTCGGTCGATCCCGGTAATTCCACCATCCATCGTTGATACGAACAGCTGGGTACTTACTCACCTGAAACACTCCGCCTGCAAATACCTCCAAGCCCTTATCTATCGACGAGCGCATCGCTGACAGTGCAGTCATCACACCTACCACCGAAAACACGCCTATCGCAATTCCCAAAATTGTCAGCGAAGAACGCAGCTTGTTTGAATTCAACGAAACCAAGCCCATGGTAACAATCTCCCAGGGGCGTATCCGTTTACTCCGGTCAAATCGACTTCGATCACTCATGACGCAGGGCGGTGGCAGGATCAAGTCGTGATGCAAGAAATGCCGGGACGATCCCAGACATGATACCCACTGTAATTGAGGCAACCATCGCGGCGACCACCAATGAAAAAGAAAACACAAACGGGAAATTCGGGAAGGCTTTATCAACACCGAGTTTCAAGGCATAGGCGACGCCCAACCCAATGAGTCCTCCAACCAGACAGACAGAAATCGCTTCAACCAGAAATTGCAGCAGGATGGATGAACGCCTCGCTCCTAATGCCCGCCTCGTACCTATTTCTCGGGTACGCTCTTTTACACTTACAAACGTGATATTCATGATACCAATAGCACCAACAAACAAAGAAAGGCCCGTTATCCCGAAACCCGCGATCGCTAGCCCAGCCTTAACCGGCCCCAAATCGTCTTCGATTGAATCGGTGCTATTAATCGCAAAATTATTTTCATCCTCGGCTACCTGCCCATGAAGGCGCCTCATCGCTCCCATCAACTCATAGCGTGCTTCTTCCTTATCGGCACCGTCCGCCATCTTCACACGAATCTCCGTGTGCATGGTCCATTGATAATGCTTGCGGAGCCATTTGATTGGGACGACTGCATTTTTATCAAAACTCATCAAGCCGAAGAAAGAACCCATAGGAGCAAACACACCGATGACTTGAACTTCCTTACCCTTCAATCGCACCACCTTTCCTAAAGCCGATTCCCCCGGAAAAAGCGCTTCCGCTACATCGTAACCCAATACGACCACTCCACGCCCGGTCGTACATTCGATCTGTGTGAGAAAGCGACCTTCTTCGATCGGCGCTTTGTTAACAAACTCGAAATTTTCATCCGTGCCCACGACCGTTACATCCGTGATGGACTTGTCTTTCGTTTTGACATCGCCCTGGGGCCACCATTGCACCGAAGGCGCCGCCCGAAACAGAGTCGAGTTCGGAGTCTGTGCGATTATCTCGTTTAGCTTCTTTGATTCGTTATCTCGAATGTAGGGTCGGTTCTTTAAATGACGCCACGCATCTGAAGACTGCTCCCATGAATGCCTTCCCACGTAAAAGACATCGGTGCCAACGATATCAAGCGTATCATTAACTCCCTTATCAATCCCGTTCATAGCTGTTCCCATCAACGTAACAGCCAGGACGCCAATAATAACTCCAAGCATGGTTAGCATTGCACGCGTGCGGTGCGCATTCAATTGCTCAAAGGCGATACGAATACTTTCAAAAAACTCTGAGAAGAATCGCTTCATCAGCTACGGTCATTGACTTGGTCGATTTCTACTTTCCCGTCTCTCAATCGAACAAGTCGATGGGCGTGCTTGGCGATATCCTCTTCATGGGTAACCAAAATGATGGTATTTCCTTGGGCATGTAGATCGTCAAATAGAGCCATGATCTCGGCCCCAGTTTTGGAATCCAGATTCCCCGTCGGCTCATCGGCCAAGATAATGGAGGGATCATTGACCAACGCCCGAGCGACTGCCACCCGCTGACGTTGACCACCTGAGAGTTCATTAGGCTTGTGGTCCATGCGATCCCCTAATCCTACGCGCTCACAGGCAAGCTCGGCCTTTTCCTCGCGCTCCCACTTTGGTATTCCCGCATACACTAGAGGCAGCTCCACATTCCGCAACGTCGTAGCTCGGGCCAAAAGATTGAAACTCTGAAAGACGAACCCGATTTTCTGATTTCGAATAAACGCGAGTTCATTGTCATCCATCATCGCGACATCCTCCCCTTCGAAATAGTACTGACCTGCCGTTGGCGTGTCCAGACAACCGAGCATGTTCATGAGCGTGGATTTACCACTACCAGAGGGTCCCATAATAGCCACGTAGTCATTACGGTAGATCTTCAGATCCACACCATCGAGCGCTTTAACAATATTGGCCTTACCCAAATCGTAGAATTTCTCCACTCGTCCAATATCGATGATCGGTTCACCTTCTCCATGGTATGGTTCACTCATAGCTTTGTTCGGATAAATCTGAAGGCTCGGATCAACTTTTCTCCTGATTCTCTTTCTTGTCCCTACCCGGTTTCTTAACCGTCACCGAGACATCATGCTTAAGCTGACGAGTAATAGCGCGGTAACTTCCCGACACGATCTCTTCCCCGGGCTCGATACCTTCTTCGATGATGATATAGGAATTGTCCGCGATTCCAGTTTTCACCTCCCGCATAAAAGCCTTTCCATCTTTCACCACAAATACGATCCGCTGAAGGTCTTCTTTGATATCTTTCTTCTCTTCGGAATTACTTTCGGTCTCCTCGGATTTTTCTTTCTCACCTTTTCCGTCATCCGTTACTTCTTCAGGGTGAAGGGCCTTGTTGACCTCGTCCTTCTTACGAACCGTAACAGATTGCATGGGCACCGAAATCGCTTCTTCAACCGTTTTCGTTTCGATATCCGCCGTCGCTGTCATCCCCGGTCTCAACTTCGGACTGGGGTCAGTCAGCTTGATTCTAACCTCAAACGTCGTCAGTTGATCATTGTTCTGTCGGACATTTGCCGCCGAACTGGAAATCTCCGTCACGTACCCATCAAACGTTTCATCGGACATCGCATCCACCTCGACCGTCGCCTTGTCGTTAATCTTCACGTTTATGATATCCGTCTCACTGACTTCAATCCGCACTTCCATATTCTTCAGATCCGCGACCCGCATAATTTCTGTTCCCGCAAACGAACCCGTTCCGACCACCCGTTCTCCCAATTCGGAATCGAGTTTACTGATTGTCCCATCCATTGGCGCATAGAGAACCGTCTCATTAAGAAAATCTTGGGCCTCTTCCAGCGACGATTCCGCCCGTTCGATTTCCAGAAGTGAGGTTTCTTCTTGTACCCTCCTTATTTCCACCAGTGTTCGAGCGTCATCCAGGTCCTTTTCGCTGGTAAATCCCTTGGCAAACAACTCCTCAATTCTCCTGAGATCTTGCTGTGCCTGTAAGAAATTTGCCTTTGCTTCCAAAGACCGTGATTTAGCCGAATTGATCGACACTTCTCGCTGCCTGACCTGCGCCTCGTAGCGCTCAGGATCCACTTTTACGAGCAGATCACCCTTTTTAACTAATTGGCCTTCAACGACCGGCAACTCGATGATCTCACCGGCTACCTCAGACGAAATCTTAACTTCAACTTCCGGGAAGATTCGGCCCGTCGCGGATACAATACTGGTAACCGTTCGTCGCTCAGCCTTTTCGGTCGTGACTTCGATAAGCTCTTCTTTCTTCTGAGAAGCAAGCACTGCAATGGTAGCAATGACCATCAGTATCAGGATGGAAAAAACGATAAGCTTCTTCTTGGATTTTTTTCGAGGACTCACAAAGGGTTATTTCGGTTTGGGATTATACAAAGAGCAAAGATACGACTTCAGCGGACAAAATACAAATGCGTTTCCAGCAAAAGACTCACTCAATAACTAACCTATGGACCCCTAAAAGATTCATCGAGTCGCAAAAAATCTGAAAACCTTGCTAACATCGTCAAGGTATCCACCTCCTCTTGAACAAGCTTTGTCGGAATTCCTTTCGTTTCGATGACAAAATTCCCCAAATAGCAATTGCACATCTTTCGCGGGAACCGCAGCTTTCTCATTCCAAATTTTCATGCCTAACGACCAAGAGTATATCCAGCTGAGAGGCATTCGCCAAAACAATCTGAAAGGCTTCGACCTAGATTTGCCTCTGGGGAAACTAATCGCGGTAACTGGCCTCAGTGGAGCCGGAAAATCATCGTTCGTTTTCGAAACTCTCCACGCAGAAGGACAGCGGCGCTACGTCGAAACCTTTAGCCCCTACACCCGACAGTTTCTCGAGCTGCTCGATCGTCCTCAGTTGGATTCGGTAAAGAACATTCGTCCATCCATAGCCATCCAGCAGAGCAACACCGTAAAAACGACTCGCTCGACCGTTGGAACCATGACGGAACTAACCGACTTCTTCAAGGTTTGGTTTTCTCACGTCGCGAAACTTTTCGATCCAGAAACCGGCGAGGCAGTCGAGGATGATACCCCTGAGTCAATCTGGAAAAAGGTTTTTGCCGCCTCCAAAGACGCAACAGCTCTATTATGCTTTCGCGTGGATCGTCCAAAACAGCTGAAATGGGACGAGATCCTCGGGCCCCTTAAAGCGCAGGGCTATACGCGGGCGTTGGTTACAGGTAAGATCTGCCGAATCGATGATCTAAAGATCTCCATGCTGGGTAAAAACCCACTCTATATCGTTCAGGATAGGCTCAAGATCAACGCGAAGGGTCGTAGTCGTTTTCTCGAATCAGTTCAAACCGCACTTCACTTCGGACGCGGCGAAGTGCTGCTGTTCGACGACGCAGGCAACGACAGGGGCCACTATTCGACGGGCCTACATTCACCCAAATCAGGCAGACGGTTCAAACCCGCCTCACCCTCCCTCTTTTCTTTTAATTCACCAATCGGAGCATGCCCTGAATGCCGAGGCTTCGGACGCATTATACAGGTCGACTACCGACT
Organism: uncultured Opitutales bacterium; assembly: GCA_937920335.1. Lineage (GTDB taxonomy): Bacteria > Verrucomicrobiota > Verrucomicrobiia > Opitutales > UBA2995 > UBA2995. Next base: position 1,697 of record CALGUT010000885.1, on the reverse strand, counting down.
CGCCATTCCCAACCGCAAACTAGCGATTGACGAAGGTGCCATCAAGCCGTGGCTTGGTGCGGTCTACGGCGAAAGTCTGAAAGATCTCAAGGTATTCTGTCGTAAAAAAAAGATTCCGACGAACATTCCGTTTGAAGATCTCAGCGACGAGCATCAGGCATTCGTAATCCAGGGGGATCCTGACTATGGAAAACCAGGATACAAATGGCCCCAAGCCTGGTATGGCCTCAAAGGATTCTTCAACTGGCTGGATAACAATACTTACAAAATGCACGTGCGGGTCTTTCTTTCCCGCTACCGGACCTACACCAAGTGCCCTGCTTGTGACGGAACGCGCCTGCAACCCGAATCACTGTGCTGGAAGTGGCGCGGACATCCACTTCCCGACCTCTACCAAATTCCCGTTCAAGAGCTCCTGCCTCTAGTGCGCGATCATTTCAAACCGACCGGCGACCACCAGGTTGATCTGGCCTACGAGTCTATTCTCACCCGACTCACCTACCTGGATCAAGTCGGACTCGGCTACCTGACTCTCGATCGCCCTTCGAAGACGTTGTCTGGAGGAGAAGTTGAACGCGTTAACCTTACCTCTTGCTTGGGCACCTCGCTGGTCGACACGCTTTTTGTTTTGGACGAACCGTCCATCGGACTTCACTCGCGCGATATCGACCGGCTGATCCGTATCCTTCGGAGCCTGACCGATATGGGAAATACCGTCGTAGTCGTAGAACATGACGAAGCGATCATACGTGCGGCTGATCAGATTTTGGAGATTGGTCCTCGCCCCGGCAATCTAGGCGGGGAACTCGTATTCCAAGGCTCACTCAACGATCTACTCGAGGACGACCAATCCATCACGGGTCAGTATTTATCCAACCGCAAGGTGATAGCGCTCCCCGACAAACGTCGGACAGTAAAAACACGCGGAACCAAGAAACTCCCAGCGACTCATTTCCTCACATTTAAGAACGTATCCAAGCACAACATACAACGCCAGGACTTCAGGATCCCGCTTGAGAAGCTGGTCTGTCTCACGGGTGTCAGCGGGTCTGGGAAATCGACGCTTCTGGACAACGTCATTCACCAAGCTTTCAAACAAGACCGGGGGTTGATTGCTGAGGATCCGGCAGAGGTAGCGAAGATCGAATGCCCCCTATCGTTCGCGGAAGTCGTATTGGTTGACCAAGGACCTGTTACCAAAACACCCCGCTCAAACTCGATTCTATACGTAAACGGCTGGGACGATATCCGCAACCTGTTTGCCAAGACAGATGATGCGCAGTCTCAAGGGTTTACCGCCGCCTACTTTTCCTTCAATGCCGGTGACGGGCGCTGCGACAACTGCACCGGCCTCGGTTACGAACAGGTCGAAATGCAATTTCTATCCGACGTCTATGTAACCTGTCCTATATGCGAAGGCGAGCGGTTCAAACCTGAGATTCTCAGTATTCAATGGGGAGGAAAGACGATCTCGGAAATTCTGCACCTCACAATCACCGAGGCGTTAATTTTCTTCGCAGATCAACCGAAACTCAAACACAAGCTGAAGTCGCTTGACGCCGTTGGACTCGGTTACCTGAAACTAGGGCAGCCTCTGAATACGCTTTCCGGTGGAGAATCACAGCGTCTGAAATTGGTTAAGTACCTCTCCGTTGCCAGCGAGTCCGACAATCAATCGCTCCTGCTCCTCGACGAGC
>CALGUT010000884.1 GCA_937920335.1 uncultured Opitutales bacterium | reverse complement strand
GAGCCAGAGGGATAACATAGACAGAATTAGAAACACTGAGATTCCGATTACGATCGTGGTGGAATCTGCATAAAAGACAAAGGTGGAAGCCGAAGTCTGTCCGGCCCATATACCTTCCAGGAACCTGAGAATCTGTTTCGTATACAAGACAGCAAGAGGAAGCCCCACCAAGCTACCTACGATCAGAATAACGAATGCTTCGCCCAATCGCCACCGCATCAGCTGCTTCCCACGAACACCGAGTGAACTTAACAATGCGCTTTCCCGATTCCGCTGCAAAAGACAAAACTGAAACAACATGGCGACTAATCCCAGCGCCGCCAAAATCAGGAAGAAACTCATGCCCACGAACAACCCGCCGAAATCGACCGCCGAAGAAGCGGCTGTCTTTGCCTGCTCCGCGAAATCCTGCACCAGAAGCTGATTCATGTCAGGGCTCAACACCGATAGCATCTTTTCAATGATAACTGACTCATCGATCTTCGGTAGTGCCAGCCTGAGTGCGGTGTAGTCTCCCCATTGTGTGGCCCAGATGCGTTTGCCTGCATCGATTGAAAGGTAAACTTTGGGTGTACCTCTATGAGTTTCCCAATACTCATCATCCTTGTCTCTTACCCGCTCAAGGTCCAAAGGCAGCCCCGCATCCCAATCACTGGGAACTTCTGCTTCACTGATTCCCGGAAAATTCGGCATCCAGGCCCGATCTCCCGCGAGTCCCTCCAAAGGGACAATCGAGCGGACCACGAAGTCGGCTGATTCCTCTTCTAGGACTCCCGACTCAGCCGTTTGAAAATAGGTGAGCGATACTGCATCCCCAGCAGCTGCCGAAAGGTCCTCTGCCGTCCAGTCATTTAAAACGATCTCATTTTCAGCGAGGTCATCTGGTAAGAAGGAAACGGATGTCGGATCCAACGCCGTACCGATTGAATACGGAGTCACGGATTCTCCTAGCTTGATATCGTTGACGAGGTAAGACGTAACCGGTCGAGCGCTCGTAAAATTATGTAACAGTGCTGACCCGATATCTGCATCGATGAACACACGATCAGACTTTACTTCCCACTCACTAGCCAATTCCAACCAATCAAGCGTCAACTGGTAATCCGCCAACTGCGCAACATCGTTCAAGGCTGCTTCGATCTCCGATCCCGCAGCAGTCCCATTGATCAAAAGTAGATTCGCTCGTCCAGGAAACTCGAAAGCCTCCTGCAAGATACTAATCGGTAAAAAAATTGAAGCCTGCGGCACCTGGGTTGTTTCGAGTCCAAAACGCCCGAACGATGCGTCGTCCACGACTCTGGCAACCGTCGCGCGAAGACTCTCCAAGGAATTTCCACCACCCGCGACCGGCGCGTTGCCAGCGACCACACCCGGCTTTTGAAATCGTACGATTACCGTATCGCCCAGCTTCAAACTCAGCCGATCGGCTAACAATGAATTGATGGCGACCTCATTATCCTTGGAATTCAATGAGATATCGGGCGGCTCCGGAGCGAAGTTCCAAAATGCATCCGTTACCCCTATGAGTTGCACCTGATTGACCGTAGTCTGGCGCACACTTGCAACGCCCTTGGCAAATAGAATAGGGGCTACTTCAACCGCCGCTTTCTCACTGAGATCCTCGGCCAACGCTTGTCGAAAGAATCGATCTCCGCCTGTTACCAAATGAGTCGTCTTGCCGATTCTATTTGCGCCAATTTGCTTGAGTGATTCGTCGACTGAGCTCCCTGCAAATAGAGCGCCCAGCAAGACCATCGCTCCTAGTACCGCACCCAGGAAAACCCCAAGGTAAGCAAAACGGTAATACCAAAGGCTCTGAAAGATATAGCGTCGCGTATTCATGGAACAGATACTATACTAAATAACCAATTTGCCAGCTTCCAACCGATAGGATGTCTGCATCTTACCCGCCAGTCCCGGATTGTGAGTCACCACAACCAAAGCGACGCCCTTCCCGAGGTTCGTCTCAAGAAGGAGATCCGCCACCTTCTCTCCGGTTTCCGGATCCAACGATCCGGTAGGCTCATCAGCCAGTATGATTTTGGGATTATTTATGAGAGACCGTGCAATCGCTACGCGCAATTGTTCGCCGCCCGATAACTGATAGGGCTTGTGTGTGATTCGATCTTTCAATCCGACATCATTCAACAAGACCTCCGCCCGATCCCGGCTATCTTCCGGGGACTCCTCCCAACCTCCAGCCAACCGTGGAACCAATACATTTTCCAGCACCGAACACTGAGGAAGTAGGTAATGAAGCTGAAAGATAAATCCAATGGACCGATTTCTAAAATTTGCCGCAGCCACATCATCTAACTCGTTAATCGCCTTTCCTGCAACGTTCACGGATCCCGATGTCGGTCTATCGAGCGCTCCCAGTATATTGAGCAGCGTTGTTTTTCCACTCCCTGAAGGCCCTACGATTGAAATAGCTTCGCCCGCAGCGACACTCAAATCCAGGCCATTGAGGACGTTTACCGGGCCAGCTGGACTGTCATAGGTTTTTGAGACTCCTGAAACCGTTATCATAATTTGTAAGTAAGATTAACTAGTTGCTCTTAATATTCCAGCGTTTGGCCTTCATTTCAAATACCGGCAGTGATCCCGGCTCGACCGGAATTAAATCAAAGCGCATGTGGAAGGCATCCCTTAGTTTTTCGCTCAAGGCATTACAGACCATTTCCGAATTCTCTTCGATATCAACTCTCAGCGCAACTTGCGTAAGCGTACCCGTGGTATCAATGTCGACCTGATATTCCTTGATACCAGCAACCGACCGGACCACGGCGTCGACCGCACTCGGATAAAGATTCACACCCCTGACGACTACCATATCATCTGTACGTCCCAAAATACCACCTTCCAGCGCAAAGTGTTCCGGCGGTTCGCCAGGCACTGCAACGGGTTTTATCAAGTCTCGGGTTCGGTAACGTATGAGCGGACAGGCGTAACGACCGAGCGTGGTAAGTATCAGCTCTCCGGTCTCACCAGGAGCAACCGGTTCATCCGTTTCAGGATCAACCACCTCACAGATAAACGGATCGTGCACTAAACGAACCAGCCCCGGATTATCAGGGTCTCCATAAGACAGGGGACCTACTTCAGTCATCCCATGGTGATCGAGAACACGGGCCGTCTTCCACCCTGCTTCAATACGTCTCCGTATTTCAGGAACACTACCTCCTGGTTCTCCTCCGACCACAATACAGGAGACCTGAGCTTCGCCTAGATCCAGTCCCAGTTCTTCCGCTATATCAACGAGCCGTAAGGCATAGGTAGGCGTGCAACAAAGGTAAGTCGGCTTTCGCGCTAAAATAAATCGGACCCGATCGACCGTTCCCATGCCACCTGCCGGAATCGTTTGAATCCCCATTTGGCTTGCAGAGTCAAATGCAGCCCAAAACCCAATAAACGGTCCGAAGGAAAAGGCGAACAAGGCAGAATCTCCTGACTTCGCTCCAGCGGCTCTCCAAGTGGGTTTCCAGTTATCCAACACCCATTGCCAGCTTTCAGCATCATCCAGCCATATGAGTGGTCGCCCGCTGGTACCACTCGTTTGATGATATCGCGTGTAACTATCAAACGGATACGTATAAAACGTGCCAAACGGCGGATGAGTTTCCTGATCAGTCGAAAGCTCAGATTTCGTCGTAAAGGGCATTCGACTTTGAAAGTGTTCCAGAGACCTGAATCCCGATAATGCGTCCGCCTCAATCAGCTTGCCCCGCCAAAACGTATTCGTCTCGGCGACTCGCCCCACAAGCTCGTTCAGCTGTGCCAAGCGCTTAAGCTCTAGCGACTCGGCCACGTCTACTTTGAATCAGGATCAAACGAAGCAACCTGGGGTGCTGGGGCTGCAGCGACCTTGGGGGCTGGAGGTGGCTTAAAAGTCACAACCAGATAACCGCCCGCGGCGGCCAGCAAAATCCCTAACACGAACTGCCATGGCACATTAAATACCCCACCCTTTGGCGGATGTAATGCAATAGCCACAATCGCGTTCACAATCGGAGCTCCTGCAAACACAATCGACATAACGGCAGCTGGCGTACCTTTAGCACCAAACGCCAATAAAATTGAAAATGCTCCAAACGCTCCCAGAGAACCCGCGATCAACGAGAGCCATACCCCTTTCATAGGGAAACTGAAATCCGAACCGCCTGACTTCAGGAGAATCAACGGCGCAACCACCGCGATTAAAAAGTAAGCAACCCCCACAAACAGGAACGCCTTGTAGCGACCCAGATTCGGATCTGCCATGGCCACTTGGCCACTGTGAAGAAAAATGCCGTAAAGCCCAAAGCAGAGGACCGTAATAAAAGCGAAGAACAACCAATTCATAAAGCGAGGTTGAGGGTAAACGGGCTGAGAATAAAGGTAAAATCTTGGATCATTTGGATTTGAACCGATTCAGGTCCAAATCCGCTAAAATCCTAAAAACGACTTCTCCGAGCAACGGTACCAGTCACACGGATTTCCTTGCTTCGTTATTACCCCGGACCGATCCACTTGATCCCGTAGCTGAAATGTAGCCTTGGCAGGCCGAGCGGGCTTATTGGAAAGGGGGCAACCGTTTCGCTAGGCCAGGCTTCTTCATAGCTCGAACTCATCTTTAAGTTCTTTTTCATCTCCCAGAATCCCCGGATTCTGCGGAAGGACGTATTTTACAAACTCATCCGCCGTATACCGCTGAGTGATATATTTTGGACAGTTCCAATCGTAAGCCTGAATTTTCATAATGAAGACACTGACCACCTCGCCTTCCATTCCCTCAGGAACAAGCTGTTCCAAATAGTCACCGGCCTGATCTATGGGTATGTACTCCGCCTCAACCCATATCTTGACTCGTTGCTTCGTCGGATAATCGATGAGAAACAGCATCGCCTTACCATTACTAGCTATATTCCCGGAACTGATATACTGCCGATTACCTTTAAAGTCCGCAAACCCCAGTGTATCTTCAGAAAGCACTTTCAAAAATCCCCGAGGGCCTCCTCGATGCTGCATGTAAGGCCATCCATTCTCACCGACGGTCGACATAAAGAAATCTACCCGCGACTCGATAAACGCACATTCCGCTTCCGTCAGAATATAGCGGTCTCCAGATTCCTCCATCCTTTCATAGGAGGCCCTGGAGCCCATGGTCTCTTGAATCACTTTCACAGTCGGCGTAAAAGCGAGTTTGGTGAAATTCTTATTCATCGGTTTCCTTCCTTAAGTTTGAGGTAGCCTCAATTGCGTTCCCACAGGAACTTGCGATCAGTCGCATCAATTTCGATATCGTTAATACTCGCTTCCCTACGCTGCATCAGACCATTCGAAGCGAACTCCCATTGCTCATTGCCATACGCTCGATACCATTGGCCTATTTCGTCATGGTATTCGTATTCAAATTTTACCGATATGCGATTGTCTGTAAAACTCCACAGCCACTTACGTAGCCGGTAGTCCTGCTCACGATCCCATTTGCCAGATAGGAATTCCTGAACCTCAGCTCTGCCACTCAGGAACGTTGACCGATTCCTCCAAAGGGTGTCCTCAGTGTAAGCCATGGATACTCTAATCGGGTCGCGGGAATTCCAACCGTCTTCCGCCGCCTGAATCTTTATGAGTGCTGATTCCCTCGTGAATGGCGGTAGAGGTGGACGTTCTTCAGAAGTTTGTGTTGATGAATTCATAGGTATTGCTTGTTAGAAATTTTGAGTAATGGAAAATGGATGCTGCGGCGGTCTTACAATGTAAGACAACCGCCAGCGTCCCATTTAAGGTAAATCCAATCTATCATTCACGCTGGCAACGGGTTGCACTACATGACGGTTCAAGAAGCTACGAATGTGATCCGCTATGCCCCCGCCGTCTTCTTCGAGTGCAAAGTGGCCGGTATCGAGTAGATTAAATTCCAAAGTCTTCAGATCCCGTTTGTAAGGGTGCGCCCCTTCTGCAGGAAATATGTAGTCGTTCTTTCCCCACACGATAAGTGTCGGTGGTTGATGCTCGCGAAAATACTCCTGCCACTCAGGATAGAGAGGGACGTTGGTTTGATAGCTGTAGAAGAGTTCAAGCTGGATCGACGGGGTTCCTTCTCGAGTCAGGTGCTGTAGATCTACATTCCAATTGTCGGGACTAATGAGTTCCGGATTCCGCACGCCATGAGTGTATTGCCACTCGACGCCTTCCTTCGTAATAAATCCAGTCAAAGGTGCAGCATGAGCGTCGGTGCGGTCATTCCAATAGACGCGGATGGGATCCCAGAATTCTCTGAGTCCTTCCTCATACGCATTTCCGTTTTGCACGATTAAAGAATCCACCCGTTCTGGATACTTGGATGCCAGCCGGAAGCCAATCGGGGCTCCGTAATCCATCAGATAGATACTATAGTGATTTAGCTCTAGCACCTCAGTAAAGTCCTCCACCAGCTCTGCAAGGTTATCGAAACTGTATTCAAACTCGTCCATAGGCGGCTGCTCACTATTTCCGAATCCAGGATAGTCAGGTGCCACTAAATGAAACTCATCACCCAACTCCTGGATAAGATTGCGAAACATATGGGACGAAGTCGGAAATCCATGAAGCAGTAGTAGCGTCGGGCTAGCTGGATTTCCCGCTTCATGGTAAGCAATATTAACATCGTTAACTTTGGTGGTCTTATATTTCACTATTGAGCGTTCACCTGACGCACTCGCGTCTTGATCTGAGAAAATAAGTGCGACTGCGATCAAGAGCGTTGATACTGTAGACAAGCCCATGGATTTTGAAACACAGTTGCCAACAACACCTTCACAGCTCTCAGGTTTCAGAAGTATAATAGCCGGAATGATAAAGAAATAGTGCCGTATAAGCGAGATTACTGCGGGGCCATATCCTGCTTCCAATCCAGCAAATCCCAGTCCGAGCAAGGGATAGAGGAGCAACCATACGTTCATTATCGTCTGCAACGTTGCGAATGAAATTCCGCGAAACCAGTTCGGCCCGAAGAGCGAATGCACTAACGCCGCGTAGATGACTGCAATCGCTACTCCATTTCCATAGTGGCCAAAAACACCCCCTACTAGGCCGACTCCAAGTTTACCGCCTAATAATGCGGGAATATCCCACCACTGTCCGGTGAAGAAGAATCCTACGATGTCGAATAGCAGAGTCCCAGCGAGACCTGCGATGAATGATTTGTACCAGTTTATTTTCATTGTTTTGTGAGTTAGATAATTTGTGTTTAACAAATTAAGCGACCGGTCGGTCGCTTTGAATATAAAATCGAAGTAACTCGAGATTCATTACAAAATTTATTTAAGGAGTCGCTTTACCTGTTCTCTAGCCGCTTGAACTGGCCAGACTTCGCGAAAGTTTTGCAGTTCAATAAGAGATCCTTCGAATAGAACGTAGATCGTTCTAGCTATCTGAGTGATCTCATCCTCACTTTCGTTTGAGAAGTGGGCGGCAACCAACCCACGAATGAGTGCAAGTAGATCCCGCTTATGGTTTTCAATTTCCGTTCTTAGCGGACTGTCCTCTTCTGGTGTCTCCGTTAGGGTATTCACAAAGGCGCAACCCCTATAGTTACAGGACTGCATCCAGTTTTCCAGAAAATCAAAAGCTGCAAGTAACCGATCAGCGGGGGAGCCGCCCTTCTCTGCCAGGAAGTCTATCATCCAGGTATTCCACGTATGATGTCTGGCTTTCAACCAGGCCACTGCCAATGCTTCTTTAGATTTAAAATGGGAATAAAAGGTGCCTTTGGCGATGCCCGCTTCGTCGATGATTTGCTTCACTCCCGTACGGTGGTACCCCTGTTCGTAGAAAAGCCGGGAAGCTATTTCGAGAAGCTCATCTCGTTTGGATTTTGGAGGATCAACGGTAGGCATACTCACAACGAACATATAACCGACCGGTCGGTCAAGTATTATTATCTAGTATAATAATCGATATCAGATCGGCTCAATTTAGCTACTCTCCTTATACGGCTAATTCGTGTCCTACTCAGTAATAATATTGGACCACAGGAGACTGAGTCATCATGAGTAAATTATCATGGGACTTTACCTAGGCGGGTCTTAGATCAACCTTCTTCCCGACAATGGATAGGTTCTCGCGTATCCCTTCACTACTGGGGAACTCAGAGATCACAGCAGAAATATTCGGATTTTGTAATACCCATAAATAGGCCTTCGCATATTTGGACAGATCACCCGGTACTACTTGATTGAGTTTTCCGATCCGCCAATCCGGAACCGGTTCCGTTGCTGGATTATCCGAATGAATCGCACGGGCAGCCTTCATGGCGATAACCCCCATTCCACTGCTAACGGCTTTCTGGAGCGGTAATTCCATACTCCCTTGATTGGCAATATTATAGGCGACCATAGCGACATCAATATGGCCCAGCTCGGCGGCCCTGCTAAGAATACGTGGTTGATCCGTATGGCATGAGAACCCATTGAAGCGGATCTTACCCTCTTGTTTTAGCTTCGTTGCCAATTCGATATGAAAGTCATCTTCCAAATTTTCGGCCACACGAATGCCATGCGGGAAATGCAATACATCAATGACATCAGTCTTTAAACGGCGAAGGGATCCCTCTAATGCTGTGCGCATCGCCGTGCGCATTTCCGAAACCCACTTACTCTGAAAACCATATTCCTTTTTTATTACATGGCTTAGATAAGCGCCTTCGACAGCATTTCCATGGCTTCCGAAATACTTAAAAAAGTAGCCTGGCTTTAACACCTGACGCTCTTCCATGAGATCGCGCGCTTGTTTGAGGAGCGCTTCCTTCTTCTCGCTTGGTAGGCCTTTGAATAGATCATCCGTTAACTGAACCACTTTTTCACGATATTCGCTCAATTTCGTCGCCACAAACACTCGGTCTCGTACTCCAGGTCGGTTCAAAAAATGGCCCCAAGCTTCCTCACTTTGGGATCTGTTATAACGGGTAGCGGTATCCAGATAGTTTACACCCCGTTCAAGGGCCTCATCGTGAACGAAAACCTTTTCCGGAACGTTCAAATCACCACTTCCCCCCATGACCATTTCCGAAACCATCAAGCCAGACCTACCAAGTCGACGGTAAGCCATATCTGGCTGCTTATTTCTCCAGTCCTCGGGAAACCATTCGGTATTCTTCTTGGGTTCAGCTTTCGCTGCGGCGTAACCAAGCGGTACCAATGCGGTTCCGGCTCCCATTAATGCACCTTTTACGAAAGATCGGCGACTAGGTAGGTGTTTTTTATCAGGTCTCATAGAGGTAATCAATTAAGGGTATTTTATTAAAGAGTTTAGATGACGCGTTTAATCGAATTCTTTTACGGAAAGTCTGCGGAACTGAAAATAGTGCTCGCTACCATGCCCGGCAAATCCGAGATGTCCTTTTGCCAGCATTTTTCCGGGGTGCGCCTTATCTGCCATATAGGTATCCACTTCCGCCACATCCGCATTCAGGATTTCCGTTCCGTTGAGTTCCACGCGTATCGTCGAACCCTTCACTTCCACTTCTTGGTAGTTCCACTCACCGTAGGGTCGAAAATAGCCTCGGTGCGCAGGCACAATCCCATAAATACTTCCATGAGCCTGCCGAGGGTCGATGGTTGAATAGCGCTCGTTATCGTGGTCGAGGATCTGGATTTCAGTCATTCCGTCGTAAGCAGGATTCCCCTTTCCCGGATACCGAATGGCGAGTCCGTTATTTCCCTCAGGCTCCATGATAAACTCAAAACGAAAGGAAAAATCGCCGTACTCTTTCTCAGTATAGAGATGACTTCCGTCTCGCCAATGAAGTGTATCACCAACGACTTCCTTGCCTTTTTTATCTCCCATCCACCCGCTAAGTTTGGAATCGGAGATCAAAGGAACAAAACCCCGATCGCGCTCCCCTTCTCTCAACCACTGGTTAGCCATCTCGGCGTCAACTTCTCGAATAAAGATATTACGCCAGCGAATTTCGCCACCGTGCGTTTGCAAGTGAATGGGACCCTGAGCGGAAAGCGGCGCTGATTTATCCCAATACGCATACTGGATCGCGCCATCGACAACGAGCTCACCGTTCAACCAGACCCAGGTTCGACTTCCCAGCTGGCGAATCTTCAGCGCATTCCATTCGCCGAATGGATTGTCGGCGTGGACAAGTGGAAGCTGGCCTGCGGCGTCCTTGGGATTGTTGAAAAGAGCTCCAGAACCCTTGTCGGCATTTCGATCCCACTTCCCTCCTTCTTTAGTCGTATCCCATATTTGAACCTGAGGAGATCCTCTTAGGTAAATACCACTATCGGCTAAAGGAACGGTTTTATACTCCAACATCAGTTCGATATCACCATAGCTTCTATCCGTGGTGGCATAGGGCCCTTGCCCGTCGTTGACCAACTCTCCATTTTCAACAGTCCAGTGTTTATGAAAAGCGATTTGCTGACTCTCGATCGAGGCAAACCGATCATCCGCCTTTTTCGAAGTATGAGGATTATCCCCATACCAACCGGCTAGATTGCGACCATTAAAGAGCGCTTCAAATCCCTCTGGTGGTTCAGCGCCTGCTTGCAGCAAAAACGATGAACTAAAAAGGGAGAGCAACCATAAGTACTTATGCATAGATTTCTAAAATACTGGCGGATTAGAAAGAACGATACTCGCGACTGATATACTGATTAGCAGACTTCACATTCTTCACTTTCATCGACTTCGTATTCCAAGTGAGTTCACGCCCTGGGTACTTGGCTGCTACAACACCCAATTGAAGAGTCTCAGTCAATGGACCTCCGTAGGAGAATGAAGAACGCGTTTTGCCATTCCCGAGACAGGCATCGACCCATTCACCATGGTGGTCAATAGGCTCGAGTTCAGGTCTTGGAACACTCCGGATCAACTCCCGTGGATAAGTCCGTGGCCCACTCAAGTGAGGCATTATCAGATTTCCTTTTTCGCCGATGTATACGCAACCTTGTGACGGCATATCGATACCGTCAGGTTGAGAGAATCCGGGGATCTCAGGAGGCGCAAAATCTCCGTCATACCATACCCACTTCAGTTTCTTAGCGGTATAGGCGGTTGAGCCGAACTCATATTCGACCCGGTTACTTGAAGGATGAGCAAACGAATTGGGCTCCCGACAGGTCGCAATCGCTGATACTGGGTCGGTTAGCTCAAGCGCACGATACGGTGTATCGAAAATATGAACACCCATATCACCCAGGGTTCCCGTTCCAAAATCTAACAATTTACGCCACTGACCGGTGTGATAATAACCATTCAGGTAACGACGTTCTTTAGCCACTCCTAGCCACAGGTTCCAATCCAGAGTGCTCGGCACGGGGTTTGCACCCAATGGAGGAGCCGTTTCATCACGCCCCCATTTTTTATTCGACCAGACATGGACTTCACTCACTTTCCCGATCAATCCGGATTGTATATACTCGACCGTCATGCGCTGACCGATACTCGAACTGACTTGAATACCTAATTGAGTAACCAATTTCTTTTTCTCTGATACCTGTCTTAACTTACGGTTTTCTTGCACGTTGTGAGCCAGCGGTTTTTCACAATAAACATGTTTTCCGGCCTCCATTGCCGCCATCGCGATCGGCGCATGCATATGATCGGGAGTAGCTACCAGGACCGCATCGATCTTGCAGTCCATCTTTTCAAACATCTTGCGATAGTCACGGAACAACTCTGCCTTCGGAACCAATGCTGAAGCCGCATCCAAATATTGGGTATCCACATCACAGAAACCGACCATATCCATATTGGTAAGGTTTAGTAAGGACTGGAGATTTCCCATCCCACGATTTCCCACTCCAACCTGAGCAATCTGCAATCGGGAATTCGGAGATTTTGCCCAGACGCCTGCCGGGAGTATGGTGAAGCCGGCAAGTGCAGTACTGGCTTTAATAAAGCTGCGACGAGATATCAAATGTTTCATAGGCCCTTAGGGTAGTAGTTTCAAAAAGAATAAAATCAAATTCTGATCGCGAGAGCAAACAATTGCTCCGAGATTTTGAGGGCCCGACCGGCAACCGACTATAGTCCTTTTTTATCCAAGGTCATCAAGAGCAACCCTATATGCATGGACTGTGGGAACTCGCCGTTGAGGCACTTGAGCTTGAGTTCGGGAATCGCAACAAACTCAGATTCGATTGCTTCGTTTTCATCAAAGTGCGTTACGCCCGTATTCTCTAAATCGGTCGCACAGAAACAATGGATCCTATTCGTTTGGCGTGCCGGATTCGCGAAAGGAGAGAATATTAGCTCCCAGTTCTTAGCGGTATAACCCGTTTCTTCCTCCAACTCTCGTTGAGCAGCTAACAGAGGGTCTTCGCCCGCGTCAATCGCACCACCAGGAAGCTCAAGACAAACAATCTCTCTGCCAGGCCTAAATTGTCGAACCGTGAGTACCTCTTCCTTCTCGTTCAGTGCCACCACATGCACCCAGTCAACTTCTTCGATAACATAATAAGGTGAAACCGTCTTACCCTCCGGAACCTCATAGTCGTTTGCCCATAGTTTAAACCAACGATTTTCATGAACCAGATTTCGTCCTATTCGTTTCCACCTTTCCATAGCGGAAATACGGATGACGGGCCTGCACTTGAATTTCAATCAAAGTCTTTGAGAAAGTCTCGATCAGAAATCAATGCTCAGCGCTTTCTTTCAACAACTCGGGAAAGTTAGCCTGGAAACGTTTCAGTCGCGGAATCGAGACACCCCGAATGTAAGGATTGTTAGGATTCCTTCTTTCATAGTCCTGGTGGTAATCCTCTTCCACCCAAAACTTTTGAAAGGGATACACTTCTGCTGCGACCTTCGCCCCACCCAATTCCTTGTTCAACATCGCAATCTTTTCTTCGATGATTCGCTTCTGCTCATCGTTCTGATAAAATAAAATTGACCGGTACTGAGAACCGCGATCCGGTCCCTGTCCATTTACCTGAGTCACATTTTGTGAGCCAAAATACACATCCACTAGTTGGCTAAAGCTCACTACTTCGGCGTCGTAGAGTATTTCGACAGCTTCTGCATGTCCCGTCCGCCCAGTGTTACTAGCCTCATAAGTCGGGTTTTTTGTCCAGCCACCACTGTATCCAGAAATAGACTCTTTCACCCCTCTGACACTTTCGTAGACAGCCTCCACGCACCAAAAACACCCACTTGCGAAATAGGCCCTACTGATCCCATCCTTTGCGGGAACTTCTACTGGAGAAAGCTCCTTCAAGGCCGCAACTTTTTCTTCATAGTCAGATTTTTCAATGGGTTGGCAACTTGCCTGCAGGGCAATCAAAGATACAAGAGCAGTGGTGACTGTAATAATGCGCATAGGATTCATTCTATTCAGGTTAAAGATGAGATGTAGT
>CALGUT010000883.1 GCA_937920335.1 uncultured Opitutales bacterium | reverse complement strand
AGCACCAACAAGGCGCGAAATAGAAAATTTTTCCATGTATTCAGACATATCGATCTGAATTATCGCATCTTTATCACCGAACATATTTTCGGCTAAGGACTTAGCCAAGTGAGTCTTACCGACACCTGTTGGCCCTAAAAACATGAACGATCCAATGGGTCTGCGTGGATCCTTTAGGTCTGCTCTTGAGCGTCTAAGTGCTTTCGCAATCGCTTCCGTTGCTGGCTCTTGGCCGATCACAATCTTCTGCAAATCTTTTTCGAGACTGAGGAGACGCTGGGTCTCTTTCTGCTCCATTCGCGTAAGCGGAATCCCGGTCCACGACGAAACTATATGAAGCATATCGTCACCATCGACGATAATCTCCGTCTCCTTGCGGCTTTGCTTCCAATCCTCCATCATCTGCTCCCGCTTCAGACGTAATTGTTTCTCTTGATCGCGAAACTTAGCCGCTTCTTCGAAATGCTGCTTACTGATCGCATCTTCTTTCTGACCGCATACTTCATCGATCTCATTCTGGAGGTCGTCTAACTCCTGCGGACGATTCAGGCTCGCAATTCTCGCACGAGATCCAGCCTCATCCAACACGTCGATAGCTTTGTCAGGCAAGAAGCGATTAGTAATATACCGATCAGATAACTTCACAGCGAGCTCGAGTGCTTCATCGGTGAACGTTACGTTGTGATGCTCCTCGTACTTAGAACGAATTCCATGGAGAATTTTGATGGCATCCGGCAAAGAAGGCGCCTCAACCTTCACACTTTGAAAACGGCGATCAAGAGCACTGTCTTTCTCGATAAACTTACGATACTCGCCCAGCGTGGTCGCACCTATGCACTGAAGCTCTCCGCGAGACAGTGCTGGCTTGAATATATTCGATGCATCCATGGCACCTTCTGCCGCACCTGCGCCTACGATCGTGTGCAACTCATCGATAAAGAGAATAACGTTCCGAGTGCGTTTGATTTCATCCATCACCGCCTTGATCCGTTCTTCAAACTGACCACGATATTTCGTACCCGCCACCATAAGTGCCAGATCTAAAGTGATGACTCGTTTCTCCGCTAGAATCTCAGGAACGATTCCGTTCACCACTTCTTGAGCAAGTCCTTCAACGATTGCGGTTTTCCCCACACCCGCTTCACCGATCAAAACCGGATTGTTCTTCGTTCTACGACAAAGAATCTGAATCACGCGCTCGATCTCCTTCTTACGCCCAATAACAGGGTCCAATTCGCCTTTGCGAGCGAGCTCGGTTAGGTCGCGACCGAATGCTTTCAAAGCAGGGGTCTTTACCTCCTTTTTGTCATCACCGCCTTGGGAACGTGGCTGAGACTCGGGCTCCTCGAGATCTCCCCCCGCATAGTTCGGGTCGAGTTCGCTTAAAATTTCGTTCCTTGTCCGCTCAATATCCACATCGAGTGACTTCAATACCTGAGCCGCTACTCCTTCACCTTCGCGCAGTAGTCCGAGTAGAATGTGCTCAGTCCCTACGTAGCTATGGTTGAGGTTTTTCGCTTCCTTACTAGCAAGCGCTAACACCTTCTTCACTCGGGGAGTGAAGGGAATATTTCCGGAAGGTTTAGTTTCCTGCCCCATACCCACTTGCTTCTCAACAGCACTACGCACCGTTACTAAGTCGAGGCCCATCTTCTGGAGCACATTGACCGCAACTCCCTGACCTAAGTTGATTAACCCAAGCAGCAGGTGTTCGGTGCCTACGTAATTGTGGTGAAAGCGGTCCGCTTCTTTTCGAGCCAACGCTAAAACCTGTTGGGCACGCGGAGTAAAATTGTTCATCGGTTCCATTGGTAGATTTGGAAAAGGTTAAATGGTGGATTTATCGGGTAATATGTTCGAAGGAAGGCTCTGGTAGCTTGGCAAAAGCGTCCCGCATGTATAAAGCTCTTAGCACATCCCTTTGGTTCGGTTCAATTTCTTTATTTGCCGTGAATTGCACGTGGCCCGGCTGGCACTCTATAAACAATCGGTCCACTAGCATTCGATTTTGTTCCTCAATAGCGCCTATGTCGATTGCCAGACGAATGAGTGAAAGACGATTCATGGCTTCTGATGAGCTTAATAGATGCCCATTTTTCAAAACACCGTAAGCTCGTCCAATTTCGTCGAACACCTTATCCACATCCTCCTCAAGAATCTTTTCTCGGGCATCTTCTTCACGCTCAATGATGGTGGTCATTACGCTATTCAAACGCTTTAGAATATCGGTTTCCGATTCTCCTAAAGTTTGTTGGTTTGAAATCTGAAAAAAACTTCCACTCGCGTCCGATCCCTCACCAAAGATTCCACGAACGGCAATGCCTAGCTGATTAACAGCTCGGACTACTTTTTCCATTTGTCCGGATATAACCAACCCTGGTAAGTGCAACATGGCTGAAGCCCGTAACCCCGTGCCCACGTTCGTTGGACATGCGGTCAGATACCCCAATTCTTTTGAATAGGCGTAATCGAGGGATTCTTCTAAGAGCGAATCGATCTGAGTGATAAAATTCCAACTTCGCTTAAAATTTAGTCCATTCTTAATGACTTGGATCCTCAGGTGGTCCTCCTCATTGATCATGATCGAACAGGCCTGATCCTTGGAGATAATGACCCCAGCCCCCTCAGGCTCATTGCTCAGTTCACGACTTATGAGATGTCTCTCGAAAAGTATTTGGCGTTCCAGCTCAGAGAGCTCATCTATTCTCAAGCCAGTAGGATCTTTTATTTTAGGGATCCGCGCAGCAACTTCCAGGCACCTACCCAAAACTTCCTCTTTTTGTGTCTTTTTGGCCCACCCGGGAAAGGGGAACTGAGCCAAATTTCGCGCAAGCCGAATCCGAGTACTCATTACAATTGGGCACTTTGTGGACGAACTGTGCGTCAACTCACCTCTGCCCTTTAGCAATGATCTAATGGACATGAGACTCCTCACTTTCCTGATTTACTTTTAAAAGCTCATCCCGAAGTCGTGCTGCGTCTTCATACCGTTCATCTTCTATGGCTTGCTGCAACTGAGCCTTAATCTCTGCTACTTCCGACTCCACCTCCAGCCTGGCCAGTGAATTTTCGGGCACTTTCCCCATATGATTTGTCCCCTTATGCATGTGGGCCAACATAGGAGCAATCATCGGGGCAAGATCTTCGTAACAACTTGGACATCCGAGTCTTCCAAGTTTCTTGTAGTCCTCCGCCGTAAAGCCACATCCACGACAAACTAGGTCGCTCGTAGATGGATCTACCTCTTGGCTATCAACACCACTTGCTAGTAAGTCAGCCAACGAAAAACCGTTCGGATCTGTGACTCCTTTCTCTTTGGCACAGGTTTCACACAGATCAATTTTGTGAATCTTCCCATTCACAATTTGGGTCAGGTGTACTGTAGCTAGCTTGCTGCAGATATCGCAATTTATAGATTCCGCCATGAGTGGGACTGTTTGTTTTAGTAAGTTAGGTGCAAAAAAGTGTTTCATCAACTCCAAGCACGAACCATTCCTCAGCTCCACCCGTTCAAATGCTTGGCGTAGGATTTACAAAAATTAGACCACTCAGAACCCAAGTTAATTCCAAATCCAAAGCGGCTAAATTATAAGGACTATTTTTACAGCAATGTACCTTCTTTGGCAACCCTCGACCGGAATTCGACCAGAAAATCTCCAGTTACTTTTCCGGGAGCGCCATCACCAATCTTTCTACCATCTACCTCAACGACGGGAATTACCTCAGCAGCTGTACCTGTAAGAAAGCACTCGTCAGCAACCCAGATGTCATAACGGGTCAAATTCTCTTGCTCAACGGGAACTCCTAGAGATTCAGCGATATCAAAAACAACCCCTCGGGTAACACCCTTCAACGCACCGGCATGAAACGGTGGCGTCCACAGCTTTCCTTTATGATAAATGAATACATTATCCCCGGTACACTCAGCGACATACCCTTGGTCGTTGAGCATCAACGCTTCGATATACCCGAGACGATCAGCCTCCATCTTTGCCATGATATTATTTAAATAGTTCATGGACTTCACCGCGGGACTCAAAGCAGCGGGATTTATCCGTCGAGTCGGAACAGTGATAATGTCCAATCCCTTCTCATAATACTCTTTTGGGTATAGAGATAGAACATCGGCTATGATGATGATACTTGGTGACTTACAGGACTTCGGAGAAAGTCCGAGACTACCAATTCCCCGAGTAACAATCAGGCGTATATAACCGTTCTTAAGGTTGTTTTCACGACAAGTTTCACAGACTGCATCGGAGATCTCCTGCCGAGACCAGGGCATATCAAGAAGGACTGCTTTTGCTGAATACTCCAGTCGCTCAAGATGCTCATCCAGCCGAAACACACAGCCATCATAGAGACGAATTCCCTCAAAGATACCATCGCCGTAAAGCAACCCATGGTCAAAGACCGAGATTTTTGCATCCGCTGAATCAACAAATTGGCCGTCAATATATACCTTCATAATGTCTGTCGTCATCCAAGACGTTTGGGCCTTTCAAGCGCAAGTATTATTTACAGACTATCAAAGCTTAACAAAAAGCCGGGTCCACGACGGAACCCGGCTTTCACAAAGAAAAAACTTTCAGATAAACTAGTACCGATAGTGGTCAGGCTTAAACGGACCTGCAACAGGAAGACCTAGATACTCGGCTTGAGTCTCAGTTAGCTTGGAGAGTTTAACACCCAACTTGTCCAAATGCAGAACCGCTACTTTCTCATCCAAAGCCTTCGGAAGGACATAAACTTTGTTCTCATACTTTTCCGAGTTTTGAAACAACTCAATCTGAGCCAAAACCTGATTCGTGAAACTCGCGCTCATCACGAAACTGGGATGCCCAGTCGCACAACCTAGATTCAAAAGACGACCTTCGGCCAAGATAACGATACGTTTTCCGTCTGGGTAAGTCACTTGATCAACCTGCGGCTTGATATTCAAAACCTTGATTGATGGATCGTTAAAAACAGACGCCACATCGATTTCGAGATCGAAGTGCCCGATGTTTCCTACGATAGTCATATCTTTCATGGCATCCAGATGTTCGCGACGAATGATGTCACGGCAACCTGTTGTGGTGATGAATATGTCACCAAGAGGAGCGGCCTCTTCCATAGTGATCACTTGATAACCTTCCATCGAAGCTTGGAGGGCACAGATAGGGTCGATTTCAGTCACGATTACGCGAGCACCTTGGCCAGACATGGCTTGAGCGCAGCCTTTTCCAACATCTCCAAATCCCGCAATAACGGCTACTTTACCAGCAATCATCACATCCGTCGCACGCTTAATACCATCAAGCAGACTTTCGCGACAGCCATATACATTATCAAATTTAGACTTAGTACAGGAGTCGTTCACATTAAGCGCTGGGCAACCCAGCTCGCCACGCTCTTCCATCTGGTAGAGGCGGTGAACACCGGTGGTAGTCTCTTCAGAGAGTCCCTTGATGTCTTTGAGCATTTCCGGAAACTCGTTGTGGATGATAGCCGTTAAATCCCCACCATCATCGAGGAGGATGTTGGGGCCAGATCCATCAGGCCAACGAAGTGTTTGGCGGATACACCACTCATACTCTTCGTCGGTCTCACCTTTCCAGGCAAATACTGGAACACCAGCAGCAGCCATGGCAGACGCTGCTGCGTCTTCAGTTGAGAAAATATTACAGGATGACCAACGAACAGATGCACCGAGCTCAATAAGCGTTTCAATTAAGACGGCAGTTTGAGTGGTCATATGAAGGCACCCGCAAATGCGAGCTCCTTTGAGCGGTTTGTCTTGGCCATATTCCTCGCGGAGTGCCATGAGACCGGGCATCTCTGGCTCAGCCATGTCGATGACTCTGCGACCCAAATCGGCTAGAGAAATATCTTTTACCTTATAATCAGGCTGTACTTCGGTTTGTGTATTCATAAGTAAATTAAGCTAGGTTGTTCTTCAATTCTTCGACTTTATTGGTTTGTTCCCACGGAAGTTCTGCTTTCCCAAAGTGACCGTAGTGAGTCGTAGTCCGGTAAAATGGATGCAATAGGTCCAACTGCGATACGATATCAGCCGGTTTAAAGCTAAATGTCTTCTTAACTGCTTCAATCAATGCCTCATCTGAAACTTTGCCGGTTTCGAATGTTTCAAGCGTGATACTCACCGGAAGTGGGTGCCCGATGGCATAAGCGGCTTGGAGTTCAACACATGAGGCAAGGCCCGCAGCCACGATATTCTTAGCGACCCAACGCATCATATAGGCAGCTGATCTATCGACCTTGGAAGGATCTTTACCAGAAAATGCGCCTCCCCCGTGACGTCCCCAACCTCCATAGGTATCAACAATAATTTTGCGACCCGTTAATCCGGCGTCGCCTTGCGGACCACCTTCAACAAATCGTCCAGTCGGATTGATCAAATACTGGGTATCTTCGGTCAGAAGCTCAGCAGGAAGCACCGGTTTGATCACCTTTTCGGTTACAAACTCTTGAATGAAAGCATGGTTTACCGCTTCCGTATGCTGCGTTGAAACAACTACAGCGGTGATCGAAGCAAGTTTTCCATCTTTATAAGCAACCGATACCTGCGACTTACAGTCAGGACGCAGCCAACTTCCTTCTTCAGTACGACGAAGCTCGGCTAGTTTACGATTCACGCGATGAGAATACATGATCGCAGCCGGCATGAGTTCATCCGTCTCATCACAAGCATATCCGAACATAATGCCCTGATCCCCCGCCCCTTGCTCTGCGGTTTCCTTACCTTCCGCCGATTTCGCGTCTACTCCCTGCGCAATATCAGGAGACTGACTCGTTAACACGTTGGTGATAAAGACCTTGTCAGCGTGAAATATATCATCGTCGTTTACATAACCGATATCACGAATCGCCTGGCGGACTACTTTTTCGTAGTCGAACACTGCACTGGTTGTGATCTCACCTGCCAGGAACACACAGTTACTTTTCACAAGAGTCTCGCAAGCAACTCTACTTGAGGGGTCTTGTTCGAAACAAGCGTCCAGAACGCTGTCTGAGATATAATCGGCTACTTTGTCCGGATGGCCTTCGCCGACTGATTCTGATGAAAAAATGAAGTCATTGGTCATACCTTACCTTATTTGGATAACTCGGACGTCGATCGCAAGCAAAATATCAACATATCATGATACAATGATATGTTGGTATTTCTACATAAAAATGCGCCCAAACTAGTCGGGCGCATTTTCGCAATTTCTATAACTCGAACAAATAGTTAGTAGTTACCGATCAACAGCTCCCGTTGAAAGATAAACTCTTTCGGCAAATGATCGAAAAGCTGCAGGAATAACTCTTCATGACTTAACGTTTGAAGCTTCATTCTATTCCTGTCGATGGACATGAGTTCTTTCCACTGTTCCTCAGTGAAATCGAGCCCTCGCCAATCGATATCTTCGTAATGCGGCATCCAACCCAAGGGCGCTTCAAATGCCCGTGTACGTCCTTCCGTCCGATCAACAATCCAACGCAACACTCGCATATTCTGCCCAAAACCAGGCCATAACCATTTACCATCTTCACCCTTCCTGAACCAATTAACGTGGAAGATCCTGGGTGGCTCATTCAGCTTTTTACCCATTTTCAGCCAATGCCGGAAGTAGTCGCCCATATGGTAACCGATAAACGGGAGCATAGCCATAGGATCGCGTCGAAGCGTCCCCAAGGTTCCTTCTGCCGCAGCCGTTAACTCTGACCCCATAGTCGCCCCAAGGTAGACACCGTGGACCCAATTGAAGGCTTGAAAAACAAGCGGCACGTCGTGCATACGCCGACCGCCGAAGATAAACGCGGAGATCTTTACTCCTTTCGGATCTTCCCAAGCCGGATCTATAGTAGGACACAAGCTCGCTGGAGCAGTAAACCTAGCATTGGGGTGAGCTGATGGAACATCGCTCTCGGGAGTCCAATCATTGCCCTTCCAGTCGATCAAGTGCGAAGGTGCTTCTTTAGTCATACCTTCCCACCAAACATCCCCATCATCGGTCAATGCACAGTTGGTAAAAATGGAATCCCGGGCACAAGATGCCATGGCATTCTCGTTGGTTTCTACCGATGTCCCTGGCGCAACGCCGAAGAAACCTGCTTCCGGATTAATTGCATACAGATTCCCATCAGCACCTGGTTTGATCCAAGCGATATCATCTCCAATCGTGGTAACTTCGTAACCTTCCATTTCATCTGGAGGTTGCAGCATCGCAAAATTCGTCTTTCCACAAGCACTGGGGAATGCTGCGGCCACATAAGTTTTCTTTCCAGCAGGTTCTTTGACTCCAAGAATTAACATATGCTCAGCTAGCCAACCTTCATCTCGGGCCATCACTGATGCGATACGAAGCGCAAAGCACTTTTTGCCGAGTAACGCATTTCCGCCGTAACCACTTCCATAAGACCAAATGAGACGTTCTTCAGGGAAGTGAACAATGTGGGTGTCTTCGGGATTACAAGGCCATGCAACGTCATCTTCAGGCGTTAAAATCGGTTTGCCGACCGAATGAAGACAAGGAACAAAGAATCCATCATCTCCGAGCACTTCCAATACTCGCGTTCCTATACGAGTCATGATTCGCATATTACAAACCACGTAGGCAGAATCAGATATTTCTACTCCAATTTGGGAGATCTCGGAACCAATGGGTCCCATACTAAAGGGAATCACATACATAGTCCGCCCCTTCATGCAGCCATCATAGAGATCCCGCATTTTCTCCTTCATGACCTTTGGCTCTTCCCAATTGTTAGTGGGACCCGCGTCATCAGGGTTTATCGAACATATAAACGTTCTCTTTTCTACCCGAGCAACATCTCGAGGATCAGACCGAAACAAAAAGCTATTGGGGCGAAGTTTTTCGTTTAACTTTGTCGCAACTCCAGAATCAACCAACTCAGACATGAGTCGGTCATACTCTTCTTGCGAACCATCAGCCCAATAAACCGAATCCGGTTTACAGAGCTCGATCGTTTCTTCTACCCATTTGATTAGTCGTTTATGCGTGGTTGGAGCAGTCATTTTTATGATTATTAATACTTATTAGGAG
>CALGUT010000882.1 GCA_937920335.1 uncultured Opitutales bacterium | reverse complement strand
ACTAAGTGAATCAAATCTCTCCGCTTGTCGATTCCATCTCAAAACAACTCCACTGGCCGTTGCAACTAAGACGTTGCCGTCGGTGTCGTCAGTAATATCCTTTATCTCCGAGTCAGGGATCCAGTGACGGTTCTCCGCATTGGCATTAAAGACAGTGACAGTGGCACCATCAAACCGGTGAAGCCCCTGCTGCGTGCCAATCCAGAGGATGCCTTCTTTATCACGATGGATGGCTGTTACGGTGGGCTGTTGAAGCAGACTGGAGAGGCCTGACCTTGCTAGTCTAGGCTGCGCAGCATAAACGTGATCGACAAGGCTGATGGTGAGTAATGCGGCAACGATATAGGGAAATGGCGATATTAGACGGTGTTTGCCTAGTCGCATTGTCATCACACTGCATTCTGAGCTTTTAGCGCCCTGGCTAATGAACCGTAATAACGTCTCGTCAGCATGTTTTTCTCCAGTGGGTTTCTGCAGATCAACTTCGATCGATAATGTTCCCTATGGATAATTACAGTTTAGCTGGTTTTTAGGACGTTGCTGTCAAATTCCTCGATAAATTCTTGGTAGGCCTTAGTGAGTTCAACGGCAGCCTCCGTGAGGCCGATGAACTCGTTAGTTTTAGATTTTTTCTCGATTTGAGAGCTAATGACGCTTACTCTCTCTGCTCCTACGTTAGTGCTCATAGACCTAATGGCGTGTGCTGTGCGATAAATTTGTGTCCCTTCCGCGTGTAATATATCCCCTCTAAGCTCTGTAAGCTTTTCTTCCATTTGGGACACATAACCTGAGAAGATTGATGGAAGTAACCGCTTTCCGGTCTGTCGTTCAAGGTCCCTTATATTCTCTATAGCCTTTAGATTGACTATTTTCAATTCAATAGAATCGTCAGCATCCTTTTTTGGCGTCTGTGAGGCGCTTACATCAGCCGGACTAAGCCCAGGCTGGTCCAAAAAGGGCGCTTTCAAATGAGACTCAATTGATCTTTGAATGTTCGAGAGGGAGAACGGCTTAGTGAGATAGCCATCCATTCCTGCGTCACTACATCGGTCTCTGTTTTCTTTGTCTGAAGCAGCTGTTAACGCAATAATAGGTATCGAAACATCGTTTCGTTTTAGTTCAATCTTTCGAATTTGTTTTGTGGCCTCATACCCGTCCATGATAGGCATTTGACAGTCCATAAAAATAAAAGAAAAATTTCCTGACAAATACTTTGCTATCGCGACCCTTCCGTTCTCTGCGATTTCGACTTCGTGGCCTAGCAATTGTAGCATTTCAGCGACAATAACTTGATTGGTTGTAAGATCTTCGGCGACGAGAATTCGGATGTTTCGAAGGCTCGGTGTCTTTGTTATTGATCGTTCAGTTCCTCTACTCGGTTGAGTAGAATCTAAAATTTCCACCAGGGACTCGCGAAGGGCAATAGAGGTAACTGGTTTGGTGAGGGTTGTCCAGTTAGAGAATATACGCGGTGGAGTATTCCTATTTAATGGGGTTAACACAATGCGAGCTAACGAATTTATGTTGTTTAGTTTTCTGTTGAGCTCGGTTGAAAATCGATCGCTATCATAATCTATGATTAGAATAATATTTTCCCAGTTCAGCGTAGATGCTAGCTCTTCTTCAAAAATCGGTGAAGAGCTGACGCCCTGTCGAGTCAAGTGGCTTGAAACCATATTATAGGTGGCAGTGTTTTTGACGAATATTTTTGCAGTAAACGCTAAGACATCTGTTTTAGACTGATCACTGGAAGGACCGATTTCCATTGGGATAGACAAGACTATTTTTGTTCCTTTGCCTATGGCTGACTGAATTTTAATGTCACCCCCCATAACCTCTATATAGTTACGCGAAATAGTAAGCCCCAACCCAGTCCCTCCATACTGACGGGTGGTGCTAGCATCGGCCTGAACGAATGGCTCGAAAACACGTTGCTGTGTCTCTTCATTCATGCCTATGCCATTGTCCTCTACACAGATCTCTAAAACCACTTGCTCTTGTTTTGATTGGCTGAATATCGGTTCGACGCTAATATTGATGTTTCCTTCGCCAGAAAATTTTATCGAATTGCTGATAAGGTTCATGACGATCTGTCGAATCTTTGTCGGGTCTCCTATCAATGCGTCTGGCGTTTTTGGGTGGCAAATATTATTTAGCGTTAGGCCTTTTCGGCTTGCTGGCTCTGCCTGCAGATAGCATATGTCATCAAGAAGCTCGGTGAGGTTAAAGCCGACCAGTTCTAATTCAACCTTAGAGGCTTCGGCTTTGGAGAAGTCCAGTATGTTGTTAATGAGCTTCAGAAGTGATTCTCCGCTATTGCGAGCAGAACTGGCGAATTGCTGCTGCTGGCCGCTTAGGTCTGTGTGAAGAAGCAGCTCCGTCATGCCGATAATTCCATGCATGGGCGTCCGGATCTCATGACTCATTGTCGCTAGAAAATCTGATTTCGCTCTGGTGGCCTGCTCAGCGATTTTTCTAGCTTCCTGTAAATCACGGGTGCGATCTTCCACCCGAAGCTCTAGTTCTCTCTGTCTTTGCATTGAAATACGCGCTAGTCCAGCTTGACGATAGAAGTAGTACGCAATAATAGCTGCAGCGAACAGAATATAACCTGCGTAAGCATAGGGGCTGCGCCATGGCGGCGGAGCGACGCTAATTGGTATGCTAAACGCATCCCAGTTCCAGGTTCCATCCGGACTTGCTGCCGCCAGTTTAAGCTGATATTTCCCCGAGGGAAGAGTTGTAAACGATGCAATTCTTGACTCTGGTGAAACAACCCAATCTGGACTGATTCCCTCGAGTTTATAGGCATAATTGAGGAGGTCAGGATTCGCGTAATCGGCCGCATAGAACTCGACTGAGAGCATTTTATCTTGATAGTCGAGGTTGATTTCTGTCAGGTCTTCATACGGCTCATCGAACTTGCGCCGGATATTCATCACCTTGATGTTGGAAACGGCTACTTTCGGGAGAATACGGTCAGTAGTCAAAAATCTATTATTTATGGTGTTAAATCCGCTTATTCCACCAAAGTAGATGGTGCCGGATTTTGATTTGAAGGAGGCTCCGAGAGTAAACTCCTTGGCTTGCAGACCATCCCTGATTCCATAGTGATGGGACTCAAGGGTCATTGGATTTACGCGCGTCAATCCTTTGCTGTGAGACATCCAGACCCACCCGGTGTCGTCGCCTTGAATACCATAAATATTAGAGCTTGGTAGAGAGATATTTTCAAAAAGGTGCTGAATATTGACTTGTGATTTTAATCTGTCCTGTGCTGGCCAAAGGTTTAAGCCGCCACCTGCCGTGCCGATCCATAGTGTGCCGTTTTTGTCCTCGTAAAAACACCATGGTACATCACTTGAAAAACTATTCTCATTATCCCTGCCACTAAAGTAACGATTGAATGTGAGAGTATCCGTATTGAATCGATTCAGACCTAGTTCAGTTCCAATCCAAACGAATCCGAAAGAATCTTCAAAAATCGCCAACACTCTATTGTTGCTGATGGTTGTTGCGTCGTTTGCGTCGTTTTTTAGATTTAAAAATGTATCGTCATTTTCTTGATAGATGCTCAGACCGCCACCGTAGGTTCCGATGAGTAGTTCTCCTGTCGATAGCCTGAGTATTGAGGTAATACCGTTGGCTCCAATACTGAATTCTCGCAGAGTACTATGCCTATACGCTGTCGTTTCACCATTGATCAGGTCAATCTTATTAAGACCCTGATCATAGGTCCCTGCCCACATTGTGTTTTTATCGCTGTAAAGGCTCATCACCCTCGGATCTGAAATGGCAGGCTCAGTCGATTCGTTAATCCAGTCAAATTCTGTATTTTCAGGGCGGAGTCTGTTGAGGCCGTCATCTGTTCCCACCCAAAGGCTCCCATCAGTAGACTCTGCAAACGCATTAACAGAGTCGTTGGAAAGATTTCCTCGTGTTCGGTCAAATTTTTGAAAGTCTGTTTTCATTCCTGAGACTAAACCTGATTGGGTGCCGACCCAAAACTTACCCTCGCGCGTTTGATAAATACTGATGATAAGATCTTCATGTAGGCCAGTGTTTAGGCTGTTATATCCCATGAATGAATCGGTTTCAGCTATGAATCGGTTTAGTCCGTTATTCGTAGCCACCCATATTCTACCCTCGTTATCTTCTAAGATGTCAGACGTTATGTTTGAGGATAGAGAGCTAGGATCTTCTTCAGAATTGACGTAATTTCGCACCAAGTCTTCCCCTGGACTGTATCGACTTATTCCGGAATTTTCTGATGTGATCCATAGGTCACCATTTCGATCCGTAGTAAGATTCGAAAGCCTGCCGGATACCAATGTGTCTTCTTTTTCTTCGTCATGACGGTATGCG
>CALGUT010000881.1 GCA_937920335.1 uncultured Opitutales bacterium | reverse complement strand
ATTATACCTACCTGTCATTAAACTTGCTCGTGTAGGTGAGCATACCGAGCTAACATAGAAATTGTCCCAGAGAACCGATCGCGTCGCCATCAAGTCGACGTTAGGAGTTTCGATGATCTTGTTCCCAGTCGCACCAAAGTCACCATAACCTTGGTCGTCGGTAACGATCATAATGACATTGGGACGTTCGGCGAAAGCGTTGACGCTCACTAAAGAGCAGAGGATAGAGAGGATAATGCAACCGCGCATATTCATTGGATAATTATTTAGGGTAATTAGTTTAATCTACTTGGACAGACACTGGACCAAACAAGAAGCCATTTTCGTCTGGTTTTAGACTACTTTGCAAGTGGAGATAAGAAAAACCGTGAGGAAGAACAGGTGTATGATTAAACGCGATCGTAGCTTGGTTTTGACCCAGGGTGATGGAGACTGATTCCTTGTCGTAAGACCAACTGATTTCAAGCGGGTACCAAGTTTCTTGTGCCATTGTTAAAGACGTTCCTTCAATCGTACCGTTCGGGTGAATAGAGAGTTTGAAGGGTGCTACGCTGCGAACCTGGTCGTCTATGGGAGCCAGCCAGCGGTCATTGAGAGCGATGACTCCGCCCAGGCTGCCTGCGGGAAGATAGATACTCGTTTTTAAGATGCCGCTGCGTCCGACCGGAAAATTCCAAAGCGCGCCTTGAGTGGAACTAACCAATTCGATATCAGGAATGTTTTTGAGAGAGAGAACGAGTTGATCGGGGTCCGTGGGGTTTTGGACGAGCTGGGCGCCGGCTTGTCGGTTGTAAGCGCAGTGTCCTACGACACCAGCTTTGAACTGCTGGACGTGCCAGGCATCAAGCCCATTTGAAAAGTTATCCAACTGACTTTTCTCCAAGAGCCAATCGGGATGCATGATCAGGAGACTTCGCAAGGCGGGATGTTGGCCTGCCTGTATGAGTATGTGTCCATCTTCTAGATCAATCACTTGGGATTGATGTACGCTGCGGTCATTGGAGGGACCGACGCCTCCGTGGGAGGTGCCGAAATCAGGAGCATTGCGGAGACGGTTGCTTAGGATTTCTCGAAACCCTCGCCATGTTTTGCCGTCGTCGTGGCTGATTGCGGCGTGCAAGGTATCTCGATTGGTAAAAACTTCCTGGCGACCGGTATCCCAGTCTTTCTTCCCCTGTTCCCTTGTATGGTGAGGTGTTTCGGGAAGAGGTGTAGCGTTCGTCCAGAACAGCATGAGCTCCCCTCCGGAAAGGCGATGGAAGGTCTTCATCGTCAAGGTGCCCCAAAATGGAGAAGGCCGAATCGCGCTCCAATTTTCTCCTCCGTCGTTTGAATAGGTTTCGTAGTGGCGGTCGAGAGACGTGCGGAGGAGACACCAGAGGCTTCCATCAGTGAGTTCGATGATCGTCGGTTCTACTCCTGGGTTCTTCCATCTGAGACCTTCGTGAGGCGGTGTTATGGTGTGGTCTGGGGTCGATTCCAAATGAGCTCCAGTCCAAGAACGTCCACCATCGTCACTATGGTAGATACTGGTTGCTCCACCGATTGGGTTTGGGGTTAGGTTGTGCCCGGCGGTAATGATTCGTTTTCCGTTTCTGATGAAGGTGGGCGGGCGCATCATGATTAGAGGCCGATTTGTGATCTTGTGAGTCGTGGGTGTGACTTGCCAGGGGTCGCCTGACCAGCGTGCCAGATAAGGTTCTTTCCCATCCATGACGGCGAGCCAATCACCGGTCATAGGATCCTGTTTCAAACTAGTTGGAATGTATGTTAAAAACGGGTCGTCTTTGCCCTCTGGCCGGATGATCGAAAAGGGTTTCTCCTCCCAGTTCCAACCTTCGTCCTTGGAGATGAGCGTTACGATTCCTGTCGGGTTTTTTACCGTACCCATAAAACCATGACTATGGATGCTTCCATCGGGCGCACGCCAAAGAGAGCGGAAAGCGTTGGCTGGTGGAGTGGCTACGAAGGTGGGTTCAAAAGGAAGGACGTGCTCCTCTGATTTCGCGCAGCTGGGAGAGGCTACCGAAAGAAGGGCCAAGATACTGAAGGCGATAAATCTATGAATACTAATCACCCAGTTGAGTGATCTTAAATTTCTCCAAGGTCGCGGGTGTATGCTCTCGTTTCATGATACCCTCTATTTTTGCTACGATCTCAGGGTTGGCCGCTGCAACATTGCGTGACTCGGTGGGGTCGGTTGCGAGGTTGTAGAGTTCAAGCTCCATGTTGTCGTTGAAAATATTTCTGCGCATGGCCTTCCAGTTACCCATGCGAACGGCTTGCTGCCCCGCGTAGGATGGAAACTCCCAGTAGAGAAATTCATGGCCAGGTTGCTCGGTATTTCCGAGGAGCGTAGGGAGGAAACTGATGCCATCCGTGTCCTCTGGTGTCTCGGCGCCTGTCACATCACACAATGTAGGAAGCACATCCCAAAAAGCGGAGATGTGATCGGAGGTTTGCCCGGGCGCAATCTTCCCCGGCCAATTGGCGATCATGGGAACGCGGATGCCGCCCTCGTAGGCAAATCCTTTTGCGAAACCGTAGTCACTGCGAAAGGGGGCTGCACTATCGAAAAACGCGGAATCACTTCCACCATTATAGGTCGGGCCGTTGTCACTGGAAAATAGGATGAGTGTGTTTTCGTAGGCGCCGGTCTCTTTCAGTGTTTTTATGAGTTCACCAACACTTTCGTCCAGATAGGAAACCATGGCTGCATAGGTTGCGCGGGGCGTTCGATTAGGGAAGTAGCCTTTGTCACCGATGTAGGGTTCTTCAGGGCCGAACTTCTTTTGATAATACTCCACCCAATGTTGAGGTGCCTGCAGCGGAACGTGGGGAATGGGGGATGCAAAATATAGAAAGAAGGGGTTTTCCTGGTTGGCTTTGATAAAGTTTTGAGCCTCTTTGAGCATCAGAGTGGGCGTGTAGTCGGCGAGCTGATACTTGGCGTAGCTGGAAGGAGCATTCGGATCAGCTCCTTCTTCAAGCTTGGTGCCAGGGACGACGAGCTCGTTCGCGAGGATGTGCTTTTCCTGATTCCGCCAGAGGTGAACGGGATAGAAGGTATGGGCCTGTCTTTGGCAGTTGTAGCCGTAAAAGAAATTGAAGCCTTGCTTATTGGGAATACCTTCAGTGAGAGGAGCGCCCAATCCCCATTTCCCTACGAGCGCGGTTTTGTAGCCCACGGATTGAAGTACGGTGCCGATCGTGTCGGTGCCAGCTGGCAGCGGGCGCTGGCCTTCAAGGTTTGGATCTTCAACCGCCTTGGCAAAGTTCCAGGTATCGCCGCGTTCACCCCATTCGTCGTTGCCACGGATGTGGGCGTTTCCTGTGTGTTTGCCGGTTAGCAGCACGCAGCGAGACGGTGCGCAGACGGGGGAACCCGCATAGTGGTCGGTGAATCGCATACCACTGGCCGCGAGTGCGTCGAGGTTCGGAGTTTCGATGAGCGACTGTCCGTAGGAACCGAGTTCGTTGTAGCCCAAGTCATCTGCGAGAATGTAGATGATATTCGGAGGGTTGTCGGCGATTTCTTCGGTAGCGCTGCGTTTGCAGCCGACTAATGACAGCCCGACTAATACAATGAGTGAAATGGAGGAGAACGATTTCAGCATGATGACAGTTGTTTTAGATTCGAAGAAATATGTTTCGTTTATAAAGCCAGTAGCAGAGATACCACATCACGAACCAACTTGCGAGAGCGGTCATTAGTTGAATCCAGTTTGTGTGCATGCCGACCATCCCGAGAAAGCCGTCCGTGAAGATGGATACATTGGGTATAACCCAGTTCTTCGCCATGGTTCCTGATACGAGATAGATAAAGATAGAGTTCATCCCGACGACATTGATAATAAGCAGCCAGGACGGTTTCCACCCACGAATATCAATCAGGTAGTAAAACGCCGCAAGGATGAGCAGACACCAACCTCCACTTGCATAGACGAATGAACCCGTGGAAATGCGTTTGATGATAGGAATGCTGAGCACTTCCGTACCGAATCCCCAATCGAGCGTGTAGCCGATGATTAATCCAAGGGCACCGCCTCCAATGAGGATCTTGAGCTTTTTGCTGTTGAGGAGATCGCTTCTGAGTAATTGTCCGACCAGAGAACCCCAAATGGTATGGGCAGCAGTAGGTATGAAATTGATCGCGATCCAGTGGCCTCCCGACAGGTGTCCCATGAGTAGTAGGTCCATCCAGGAACCAAAGTTTTCGTCGGGTGTGTAGGGGTTATTAAATCCCTCAACGGGGAAGACTCGATAGCTAATGTCGGTAATGAGGATGAGGCCAATCGAGATCACCAGCTGGGTTTTCCACGGGAGACGAAAGATGAGAAAAGTGATCATAATCGTCACCGACAGCT